>NZ_JARAML010000070.1:0-1490 GCF_028807375.1 Marinovum sp. PR37
CGATACGTGGTCAAAGGAGCGGCACAATCCCGCGACAGGTCCACAGTTCGGTGACATATTGCTGATAAGTGATGCCATCCTTGCGCAGGATGGTGCACATTCGCCAGAGCTTACCGACAATGTCATTCGCGTTCATTTGCACACTCCCCGCCAATATTCCAACGCCATATGCGACGAACGACCCACAGTATCTGCTTCACAGCACAGCCACAAACTCGCAATAAATTTCTCAACGACATGGATCGGAATCGCCATGGCCATTGAGGACATCTCTAATCAAATGTACGATATATGAAAGCACCGCTTCGTTATGAGGTTTCGCTGCGTCTCGCCGGACTGGGTTTGCTTCTGTCAGTTCTTGGTAGGGTTCGGTCGCGGGAAGGAGCAGTTCGTTTGGAGATTTAGTGCAGATGAACAACCTGCGCGCTCAGTAGCTTCCATAAATTGCGTAATAATCTAGTGGCTACGGGCTGACCTATCTACGGACGCGACATTCGAGCCAATGTCTGTTCAACACGCGCCAAGGAGCGCGCCGCGCCCGACAATCGTTACACCGGCGGGATCTGACTTGCGACATGCGGGCTGCGATGGATCGTCCCTGTCGGTTTTGGGGCGAAGCTACTAGCCGGCCGTTCATCTTCAGCGTGCGCGTTACTGCTGTGATGACCCGTTCACCGGCAAACGATTCAGATGCAACCATAGCGCCACGCAGAGGCCATCACCGCCTCAGCAGCTATCCTCGCAGAATCTGTCGTCTGTTACCCAAAATGTAACCCAAGACCAGAACCACACGCGAGGCCCGCGCTGGAGAACCACTTAACCACCTGATAATTATGAGGTTTTGTGGTAGCGGAGGAGGGACTTGAACCCCCGACACGCGGATTATGATTCCGCTGCTCTAACCAACTGAGCTACTCCGCCACAGGCCCGGCGGGATTAGGACAGCAGCCCTCTGGCGTCAAGACAAAAAGCGCCGGAGTTTGGCGGATTTTCCGCAGTTTTGCCTCGCGGCGTGCGGGATGCAAAAAAGCTGAATTTTTTCGTCAGACGGGGCTTGATCCCGCATGCTGATTTGCGTAGAGACACCCGCACCGTTGGGGTGTAGCCAAGTGGTAAGGCAACTGTTTTTGGTACAGTGTACCGTAGGTTCGAATCCTACCACCCCAGCCATGGTCCAGAAAAAACCCATCCCTCCCAATGGGATAGCCGTTGATCAAGCGGCGATCCTCCCGTCTCGACGCGGTCGTGGTTCACAAACTGGTTCACATGGGCGCAGCACGCGATCTCGGAACCCCGGCCGAAGATGGGGTCTGCATCTCGTCCGCAGGAACGGGATCTTCTATTTCCGCCGCCGCTGGCCCAAGGCGTTGCGTGACGTCGGGGCATCCGATTTCTTCTCGGTCTCGCTTCGAATAAACGTCCTCGCCGAGGCAGTGAAGCGGTCGGTCGTGTGGATCGGCATGCAAAATTGGCTCTGACGCACATCGTGT
>NZ_JARAML010000071.1:0-1441 GCF_028807375.1 Marinovum sp. PR37
TGTCTGACGTCAGCGCCAATGGGACAGTTTAGGGTGATTTGATAAGAGAGGGTTTCAGGCTCATCGTAACCACCAAGGAGTGAAGATGAGACAGAAACCCGGAACCAAGCGGGGCCACGGCGAGAAGGTCGTCAAGGACATCCGCCGCGCGACCCGCAAACAGTATTCGGCCGAGGAGAAGATCAGGATCGTTTTGGACGGCCTGAAGGGCGAGGACAGCATTGCGGAGCTGTGCCGCCGCGAGGGCATAGCCCAGAGCCTGTATTACAGCTGGTCGAAGGAGTTCCTTGAGGCTGGCAAGAAGCGGCTGGCGGGGGATACAGCGCGTGCTGCTTCGACAAGCGAGGTCAAAGATCTGCGTCGTGAAGCCCGTGATCTCAAGGAGGTCGTTGCTGAGCAGGCCCTGGAACTGCGGCTGCTCAAAAAAAGCATGATCGCGGATGGGGACGACGGCGAATGAGGTATCCCGCATCCGAGAAACAGGAGATTATCCGCCTCGTCGAAGGATCACACCTGCCGACGAAGCGAACCCTGGACAAGCTGGGCATCCCGAGGGCCACCTTCTATCGCTGGTATGATCGGTATCTGGCCGGCGGTCCCGAGGCGCTTGAGGATCGCAGCCCCAAGCCGTCACGGGTCTGGAACCGCATACCCGAGCCGGTCCGCGAGAAGATCAAGGACCTGGCCCTGAAGGAAAGCGAACTGTCGCCGCGCGAGTTGGCCGTGCAGTTCACCGACACGGAAAAGTATTTTGTGTCAGAGGCTTCCGTCTATCGCATCCTCAAGTCTTATGACCTGATCACCAGCCCAGCCTATGTGGTAGTGTCGGCGGCCGACGAGTTCCGGGACAAGACGACCAGGCCGAACCAGCTGTGGCAGACCGACTTCACTTACCTGAAGGTCATCGGCTGGGGCTGGTTTTACCTGTCCACCATCCTCGACGACTTCAGCCGCTACATCATCGCCTGGAAGCTTTGCACGACGATGAAGTCGGGCGACGTCACCGACACGCTGGACCTGGCGCTGCAGGCTTCGGGCTGCGATCAGGCGACGGTGCTGCACAAGCCACGGCTGCTCTCGGACAATGGGTCGAGTTACCCCAGACCCAGGGCAAGATCGAGCGGTGGCACCAGACTCTGAAGAACCGCATCCTGCTGGAAAACTACTACCTGCCGGGTGATCTCCGACAGCAGATCGACGCATTTGTCGATCACTACAACCACCGACGATACCACGAGAGCCTGCAGAATCTCACACCCTCCGACGTATACTTCGGACGGGGCCAGACCATTCTGAAACAGCGAGAAAAGATCAAACGAAAGACCATCGAAGCGCGACGCTTGCTTCACCGCAAATCCGCCGCATAATCAAACCAACCAGATGAGCCAGACCCATTTTTAGATCAGGCCGCCATCTGTCTCAAAATCCCTGACGACGGACA
>NZ_JARAML010000072.1:0-1424 GCF_028807375.1 Marinovum sp. PR37
TACTACAGTTGCGTATGATTTGATTTTCTGATTCAACCGTCGCAGGATTGGGAGGGTTGGGTCATGTCGGTTTCGGCTTGGGCGAGCGGCGTTTCGGATTGGCAGCAGGCGCTTGAGGGGTTGAAAGCGTTCATCGCTCCGGCCTTCAAACGGTCCGAGCAGCGGGCAACGGCTGGGGCGTTCATCGATGGACTCTTGTCCGGCGCGGAGCGCAAGACGGGCTGGATGCTGGCAGAACAAGCCGGTTTTGCAAGGCCTTACCGGATCCAGTCGCTGCTGGGGCGATCACGCTGGTCGGCGGATGTGCTGTGTGAGCGGGTCCGGAACCATGCCCTGGAAGCGCTGGCCGATCGGGATGGCGTTCTGATCATCGATGAGACCGGATTCCTTAAGAAAGGCACCCATTCGGTCGGTGTCGCGCGGCAATATTCCGGCACGGCGGGGCGGATCGAGAACTGCCAGGTCGGGGTCTTTGCCGCCTATGCCAGCCGCTGGGGCCAGGCGCTGATCGACCGGCAACTCTATCTGCCGAAATCCTGGGCCGGCGATCCGGCGCGCCGCGATAGCGCGCAGGTGCCTGATGAGATGGCCTTTGCCACCAAGCCTGCGATGGCCTGCGAGATGATCGCGCGCCTGCTGGACGAGGGCACGCCTTGCGCCTTCGTGCTCGCCGACGCGGTCTACGGCTCCGATCACAGCTTCCGGCGCATGCTTGAAGCCCGCGGCCAAGCCTATGTGCTGGCGGTACGCTCCAATCACACGCTGCGGTTCCTGGAAGACTGGTCGCTGGTGCAGACCGACCCTCGGACGATGATCGCCGACCTGCCTGCCGAGACCTGGACGCCGCTCAGCGCCGGCGAAGGCGCCAAGGGGCCTCGGCTCTATCACTGGGCGCGCCTGCCTCTCAAGTATCAGGCCGGACAGGGATTTTCCCGCTGGTTGCTGGCGCGGCGGAGTCTGCGTGATCCCGGCGCCATCGCCTATTACTTCGCCTACGCGCCTTCTGACGCCACGCTGGAAGACCTCGCTGCGGCGGCCGGGCTGCGCTGGGCCATCGAGGAATGCTTTCTGCGCGCCAAGGACGACCTGGGTCTCGACCACTGCGAAGCGCGGTCCTGGCACGGCTGGCATCGGCACATGAGTCTGGTGATGGCCGCCGCCGCGTTTCTCGCCCGGATCGGCGCCGACCAGCGCCGCGCGGCCTATGGGAAACAGAACGAAACGAGTCCGAAACGCCCGGCGGCATGATCGCGCGCCTCCGGCAAACCCTGACCACGCCGGAAATCCGTCGCCTCTGCGCGCGACTGCTGCATCGCCCGGTCCACACCGCCACCTTCATCTGGGATTGGTCACGATGGCAAAGGAGGCACCAAGTCGCCGCCGCCATCGCCCACCGAAAAGCCCGATCAAATACGCAACTGTAG
>NZ_JARAML010000073.1:0-1409 GCF_028807375.1 Marinovum sp. PR37
TCACACGATGTGCGTCAGAGCCAATTTTGCATGCCGATCCACAGATTTGGCCGAAAGGTTCGCAATCGGACCATGCCGGACAGAAGTTTCAGGCCACGTAGAAGAACAATGGCACCGGGGCAACGGCACAGATGACCACCGCCAGAAAAGGCCAAAAGGAATATAGCCGCGAGGCACCCGCGATGAACGCCAGTCCACCTCCGCCGCCGAGGAGCGAGTTTCCCGGTGTGTTGAGCGCTATGGCGAGCAGCAGGTGCCTGTTGTCAATCAGTCTTCGACCGAGGTTCGACGGAATGATCCCGGAAAGCGCGTCCATTCGGTCAACCGGGGCGGCGGCGTCATATTCGGCGACGAAGTCCGCGGCCCTGGTCAGTCTAAGCCAGTTCAGCAGACCTGCGAGGATCGTTGCGGGTATCAACCGCGCGACAGCGAATGACAGAACCAGCGCGCTGACCATCCCAAGGTAAACAAGCGGTGCAACTTGCCCACCAAACAACAAGAGCATTGCGAATCCGATTTCCGCGCCCGGAACAAAGGGGATAGCAGCGAGAACGATGAATGCCACGAATGCCGTCATCACAATCCGATGGATCAATGGCTCATTCATCGGGCGCATGTCTGGAACGGTCAGGTCCTTCAACAGGTCACCCAGATACCAGCCCCCCAGAAAGAGCAGGCCGTAAAATGCAATTGCTCTTCGCCTTGCCCAAAAACCTTTCAAAACCGCGCGCACAACGGATTGCCGTCCGGGTCCATCAACTGCATATCCTGAAGGATGTCCGCAGGCGAAGCCGTCTCGAGCGCTGACGCGGATTCTCCGATGAAGACGATCTCGCGTCGGGACGTCCAGTACCATCGACGACGCTCCCAGGTGATCGAAACGCGGATTGACCCGTCGCCCTTTACCAGCCCATCGTAGTCGAAACGACCACGGCTTTCGCTTTCAAGCATACCGGTGAAGCGAACGCCCTCGGCGGTCTCTTCCGTGTGGTAGGGTCCCGGAACGAAACCGCAACGCGTACAGATATCGGACCAGAATTGGCCGTCGTTGAAAAACAAGCTGTCTTCCATGTCGGGATTTTCAATCGGCCCGATCATGCCTGAAAAGGAACGGCCATCAAGGACGCCCTCGGCGTTCGCACCGCCCGGCCCGGTGAACGTGACGAAAAGCGTTGCGGCTAATGAGATGACAATTCGTCTGAACAATTCGCTCACTCCTGCAGCCTGCAAGCTAAACAGCAAACCTTGTGTGCGCAACAAATGTAACGATTTGGTCGCCGAGGCAGGTCTGCCTCGGGCTCGAAGCGGAGAGTGCACCTTGGGCCCAAGTCTCGCTCACCTGCACCACGAAGCGCAAAAAAAGGCACCAAAGGCGCGCACTGGCATGATGTCAGTGTCAGGGTTCACAG
>NZ_JARAML010000074.1:0-1376 GCF_028807375.1 Marinovum sp. PR37
CATGGCAAAGGAAAAGTTTGAGCGTTCCAAACCGCACTGCAACATTGGCACCATCGGCCATGTTGACCACGGCAAGACGACGCTGACCGCGGCGATCACCAAGTACTTCGGTGACTTCAGGGCCTATGACCAGATCGACGGCGCGCCGGAAGAGAAAGCCCGCGGCATCACCATCTCGACCGCCCACGTGGAATACGAGACCGAGGCGCGGCACTACGCCCACGTCGACTGCCCCGGCCACGCCGACTACGTCAAGAACATGATCACCGGTGCCGCCCAGATGGACGGCGCGATCCTGGTGGTGAACGCGGCCGACGGCCCGATGCCGCAGACCCGTGAGCACATCCTGCTCGGCCGTCAGGTCGGCATCCCCGCGATGGTCGTCTTCCTCAACAAGGTCGACCAGGTCGACGACGAGGAGCTGCTCGAGCTGGTGGAAATGGAAGTCCGCGAACTGCTCTCCGAGTACGATTTCCCGGGCGACGACATTCCGATCATCGCCGGCTCGGCGCTGGCGGCGATGGAAGGCAACAACCCGGAAATCGGCGAAGAGAAGATCAAGGAACTGATGGCGGCCGTGGATGAATACATCCCGCAGCCGGCCCGTGCCGTCGACCAGGACTTCCTGATGCCGATCGAGGACGTGTTCTCGATCTCCGGCCGCGGTACGGTTGTGACCGGCCGTGTCGAGCGTGGCGTGATCAACGTTGGCGACGAGATCGAGATCGTCGGCATCCGCGACACCAAGAAGACCACCTGCACCGGTGTCGAGATGTTCCGCAAGCTGCTCGATCGCGGTGAAGCCGGCGACAACATCGGCGCGCTGCTGCGCGGTGTCGACCGTGAGGGCGTCGAGCGTGGCCAGGTTCTCTGCAAGCCGGGTTCGGTCAAGCCGCACACCAAGTTCGAGGCGGAAAGCTACATCCTGACCAAGGACGAAGGTGGCCGTCACACGCCGTTCTTTGCCAACTACCGCCCGCAGTTCTACTTTCGGACCACCGACGTGACCGGCACCGTGGAGCTGCCCTCGGGCACCGAGATGGTGATGCCGGGCGACAACCTGAAGTTCACCGTGGAGCTGATCGCCCCGATCGCGATGGAAGAAGGCCTGCGCTTCGCCATCCGTGAAGGCGGCCGCACCGTGGGCTCGGGCGTCGTCTCCAAGATCATCGAGTGATCGCGATCCCGTCCCGGGCCTGACCCGGGACAGCACTTCCAGCCTGGCGGCCCCTGCGGGTCGCCGGGCTTTTTTGTGCCCGATGCCAGGTGCGGCATCCCCACCACGAGGCCCCGGCGCGGGGCCGGGACGCGAGGCCACCCGCAGCCCCGTCCCGGACCTGATCCGGGACCTCTCGCCCGATCGCGCCAGACAGGCT
>NZ_JARAML010000075.1:0-1271 GCF_028807375.1 Marinovum sp. PR37
GCCGTCGAGCTTCCGCCATTTCGACTGCGCCGACATCATGAGCCGGAACGCCATCGCGAGGCCGGTTTTCCGGCTCAGGCAACCCCTGGTCTTGCCGGTCCGGTGGCGGACCGTGGCGAAGGTGCTCTCGATGGGGTTCGAGGTCCGGATGTGTTTCCAGTGCTCGGCCGGAAAGTCATAGAAAGCGAGAAGCACGTCTCGGTCTTTGACCAACTTGGCGACCGCTTTGTCGTATTTGACGCCGTAAGTCTCGACGAAGAAATCGAAGGCGGCTTCAGCCTCCGCTCTGGTCTCGGCCTGCCAGATATCGTGCAGATGGCCCTTGGCCTTGGGCTGCACCGACTTGGGCATCGCGTTGAGCACATTGCCGGTCTTGTGGACCCAACACCGTTGCTCGCGGGTCGTGCCGAAGACCTCGCGCAGCGCGGTCCAGAACCCAAGCGCGCCGTCTCCTACGGCCAGGTCCGGGACATGAGTGAGGCCGCGGCGTTTGAGGTCGAGCAGCAGTTCGCGCCAGCTCTGCGTGCTCTCACGGTAGCCGTCGGTGAGGCCCAGAACTTCCTTGCGGCCCCATTCATCCGCGCCGATCAGAACCAGGACGCATTGCTTTTCCTCGGCCATGCGCGGCCGGAAGTAGACGCCATCAGCCCAGATGTAGACGATGCGCCGCGCGCCCAGGTCGCGGCACTGCCAGCGCTCGTATTCTTCCCACCATACGGCCTTGAGCCGGGAAATGGTGGTTGATGAAAGTCCGGCGGCGTTCGGCCCCAGGAGTGCCGCAAGGGCTTCCTGGAAATCTCCCGTCGAGATGCCCTTGAGATAGAGCCAGGGCAGCAGTTCTTCGATGGACTTGGCCTTGCGCAGATAAGGCGGCAGGATCGAAGACGTGAACCGGATCTTCTCGGCCCCATCTCCCCGATCTCGAATGCGTGGCACCTTGACCGGCACCGGGCCAATGCCGGTCATGACCTCGCGCTCGGGAAGATGACCGTGTCGGACAATGCGCGCCCGGCCATCTTCGGTCCTTTCACCGGCATGGGCCGCAAGCAGTGCGGACAGCTCCGCTTCAACCGCTTGCTGGATCAACTCGCGCGCACCTGATCGCAAGACGTCCGTGAGCGGATCGGGTGAAAATCCCGATGGATCGGGCAACGGCGTGATGGTAGGATTCTTCATGTGGCATATCCTTTTCTCTGCAGAGAATTGCGGCGCGTGAACAACGCCATGATATGCCGCCCCTCAGGGCCATCACCAACTTTCGGCTATATCTC
>NZ_JARAML010000076.1:0-1268 GCF_028807375.1 Marinovum sp. PR37
CGGACCCGGATGTTGCATTGCTCGGCATGGCCGACAAAGCCCTCGAGCATGCAGAGCCGCGAGCCGTATTCGCCGATCATCGTCGCCGCCTCGTCGGTGGTGACCTTCTGATAGCTGTGGGTTTTCAGGAACTTGCCAACCCAGAGCCCGCCGGTGTAGCGGCCCGCATGCTTGGTCGGCAGCGTGTGGTTGGTGCCGATCACCTTGTCGCCGTTGGCGACATTCGTGCGCGGCCCGAGAAACAGCGCGCCGTAGCAGGTCATGTTGGCGAGGAACCAGTCGTCGCGGTCGGTCATCACCTGGACATGCTCGCTGGCGATCCCGTCGGCGACCTTAAGCATTTCTTCATAGCTGTCGCAGACAATGACCTCGCCATATTCCTCCCAGCTCACCCGCGCGGTGCCCGCGGTCGGCAGGATGGCGAGAATGCGGTCGATCTCGGCCAGGGTGTCCGCGGCCAGCCGGCGCGAATTGGTGACCAGCACCGCCGGCGAATTGTAGCCGTGTTCGGCCTGGCCCAGCAGGTCGGTGGCGCAAAGCTCGGCATCGGCGGCGGTCTCGTCGGCGATGACCATGGTCTCGGTCGGGCCGGCAAAGAGGTCGATGCCGACGCGGCCGAACAGCTGGCGCTTGGCCTCGGCGACAAAGGCATTGCCGGGGCCGACCAGCATATGCACCGGGTCGATGGTCTCGGTGCCGAGCGCCATGGCGCCGACCGCCTGGATGCCGCCCATGACATAGATCTCATGCGCGCCGCCCAGGTGCATGGCGGCGATCACCCCGGGGTTGGGCTTGCCCTCGAACGGCGGGGTGCAGGCGATGATCCGCGGCACGCCGGCGACGGCGGCGGTGGCGACGGACATATGCGCCGAGGCCACCATCGGGAACTTGCCGCCGGGGATGTAGCAGCCGACCGATTGCACCGGGATGTTGCGGTGGCCGAGGATGACGCCGGGCAGGGTCTCGACCTCGAGGTCGAGCATGGTGTCGCGCTGGGCCTGGGCAAAGTTGCGCACCTGGTCCTGGGCAAAGCGGATATCGGCCAGTTCCTGGTCCGAGAGCTGGCCGATCAGCGCATCGATCTCGTCCTGGCTGAGGCGGAAGGCGGCGGGGCTGTAGCCGTCGAACTTCTCGGACAGCGCGCGCACGGCGGCATCGCCGCGCGTCTCGATGTCTTTCAGCGTCGCCTCGACCACGGCACG
Source organism: Marinovum sp. PR37 (assembly GCF_028807375.1). NCBI lineage: Bacteria > Pseudomonadati > Pseudomonadota > Alphaproteobacteria > Rhodobacterales > Roseobacteraceae > Marinovum > Marinovum sp. PR37. The sequence continues at coordinate 1,203 of NZ_JARAML010000076.1, forward strand.
GGTCCGGGCATCATCCTCCGCCCGGTCGGCCTCCGGCTTGCCGCGTTTGAGATATTCGATGGTCAT
>NZ_JARAML010000077.1:0-1206 GCF_028807375.1 Marinovum sp. PR37
CGGGCTCCGGTCGCGGTTGGATGAAAGTTCCGTGGCAGGTCAGGATGGCTCCAAGACCCCACGCGTATCAGTCCGATTTGCGTATACTCGGGCGGGACAGGCGAAAGTCTCCAAAAAATGTCCGATTAGACTTGTGGAATCATTTTTCGGACGTTACCGATTTATCGGACAGCCTATTAGGACGAAAGGGAACGATCATGGGCGAGTTGATCGGGTATGCGCGGGTTTCATCGGTCGGGCAGAAGCTGGATGTGCAGGTTGCCGCGTTGCGGGCTGCGGGCGTCAGCGACGAACACCTCTACAGCGAGAAGGCGACTGGCACCCGGCGCGACGGCAGACAGGCGCTGGACGATCTGCTGACGCGCGGCATTCGCAAAGGGGATACGCTTGTTGTCACTCGCCTCGATCGGCTGGCACGGTCCACCCGCGACCTGCACAACATCGCCCACACGCTCACGACAAAGGGTGTCGGGCTGCGGGTGCTGGAACAGGCGATTGATACCACGACGCCGGAAGGACGCATGTTCTTCACGATGCTTTCTGCCGTCGCGGAGTTCGAGACGGAAATCCGCAAGGCCCGGCAACGGGAAGGGATAGACGCGGCGCTGGCCAAAGGACCGGACTCCCCGTTCAAGGGCAGGCCCGCGACCATTGACGGGGAAAAGGTTAACACAATGCACGCCAAGGGAATGACCCCCACGGCAATTGCGCAAGCGCTTGGGGTAGCGCGTTCAAGTGTTTACCGATACCTTGGAGATGCGTCCTGATTCATGAGGCAATGAGTTTTGCGTCACTTGTCTCCTCATGGTGATCCTCCGAAACTTCAGCTTCAAGCTGCGCAGAGCGGCAAATAGATCACTAGTGCGCCAAAGAAAGACAAACAGGCCTCTTTGAGGCGCTCAAACTGAGAACTCTATGCAAGCAGATATCGACAGGCGATTCCGACCACGAGCACGACTACTTCAGCACTTGGGTGACCAGTTGATCGGGACCCCGAGGCTTGCAGTCTTCGAGCTGGTAAAGAACGCCTACGACGCGGATGCTTCAAAAGTTGAAGTGGAAATAGCCGGGATTGGCACCGAGACCCCCACGATCCGCGTAACGGATGACGGGACCGGCATGTCGCTTGAAACGGTGCGAGACATTTGGCTTGTGATAGCCCATTGACCTGCCACGGAACTTTCATCCAACCGCGACCGGAGCCCG
>NZ_JARAML010000078.1:0-1199 GCF_028807375.1 Marinovum sp. PR37
GTCAAGGACCAGCCGCTGCGGTAGAAACCGGGCGCTTACCTTCCAGCGATTGTACAAGGTCTTGTGCGGACCGTACTCCTTGGGTGCGTCCCGCCATCGCAAGCCATTGCGATTGATGAAGATAATCCCGCTTAAAACCCGTCGATCATCGACACGGGGCTTGCCGTGGGACTTGGGGAAAAAGGGCTCAAGACGCGCCATCTGGGCGTCGCTCAACCAGAAAAGATCAGACATGTTCACCGCTCGTTTTTCGAACCGTGAATCACGCCGCTAGACAGAAATCAATGGGTCCTGACCCTACGGCTCAAGTATTGCTGTCGATTTTCTGAGTGCAGGGTCCGGAGCGTGGAACCGGTTGGGGCTCTCATACAAAAGATGATGATCTGGTTTGCTTCGACGCTCGCATTGCACCCTGAGGGCTTGAGCTGTGCGAGAGGTTCGTCATTCGGGGATTAAGCTGTTTTCCTCTAAGGGCCGGAAAAAAGGAGTTCGTCTCACTAAGTCCTTGATATAGCTAACTTGAGTGTAGTTCCACGCCGTTTCCGACGCGGAAGATGAAACCACTATTTATCAGGTAATTGGCATGAATGTTGGCGAACCTTTATCTTAGGTTCGTCTATTTCTATTCCACGGATGTTCCTCCAAGGGTCGCACGTGACGCTCTTATACCTTGATGTTGAAGAGCGCAAGCCGTGCTGGTCTGGTGTCTAACGCGGTCTTCTGAGTGAGACCGCGTTAGACACCAGACCAGAACAGATAGACGGAAATTTCTGGACTGAAGCTTCTCACGTTTTTTCGGTCTCAGCCTCTCGAAGGAGGCTTGCTTGACGCGCCCAGAATGCGCGCCGATGAAACAAGGATGATGGCTATGCCAATCGGAAAAAAAGATGACTTCAAGCTTCAAGCCACTGCGATCCTCGCTGTTCGTCATGGCCGTGAAGTGGCTGATCAACTTGCTAATCTTCACGATGTTCCGCTTGGGGATCTGTCGTTGTCCGCACTAAGTGCCCTGCTGAGGCGGCTCGCCGTTGGTGATGTTGCGGATGGACGGGATCTCGTCACTCTCGAGGCACTGCAATTCGGTCTTGCAGAACGACTGGGGCGTGAGATGCTGGGTGACCTGCCACGGGATTTTTCCTCCACCGTTGATTAGAGTCTGACCTGCCACGGGATTTTTCCTCCACCGTTGATTAGAGTCC
>NZ_JARAML010000079.1:0-1144 GCF_028807375.1 Marinovum sp. PR37
GTATACTCCGAGTCCCGCATAAGCCGAATTTGGTGACTTGACGGCTGGGCTTGCAACGATTCAGCTATGCCTATGATCCGCCCTGGCTTTCTTTCCTCAGCAGACCGCCTCGAGCTTGAGGCTTGCGTGCGTCGCCAGCGCGAGGATCACGGTATTGCCCGTCGTGCAAATGCGATCCTGCTGCTCGACGACGGCAAGTCCTGCCAACAGATTTCGGACTTCCTGTATCTGGACGACGACACCATCCGCGGCTGGCATAAAACCTACCTGCAAGATGGCTGGGATGCGCTGGCCTTCGACGGCTGGAAGGGCGGTCAGTCCCGTATGACGCAGGCACAGCAGGTTGCGTTGTGCGCTTGGCTGGAAGCGCGCTTCTGTCGCTCGACGGTTGAGATCAGAGCCCATGTCGCGGCTGAATGCGGTCTGAACTATTCCCATTCAGGCTGCATCAAACTTCTGGCCCGACTGGGCTTTGAATACCGCAAGCCCAAGCCCCTGCCACGCGCGGCGTCAGCGGAGAAGCAGACCGCTTTCATCGCATTATACGAGAAGCTGATGCGTGAGTTACCAGCAGATGAAGCCGTCTACTTCGCCGATGCAGTGCATCCGGAATACCAGGCCAAGCCTGCATTTGGCTGGGTGAAGGTTGGATCAAATCCAGCGGTTCTCAGCACGGCAGGGCGCGGTCGTGTGAACATTCATGGGGCTGTGAACCTCGAAACCTTCGATGCACCGTTTGTCGAGCCCACAACCGTTGATGGGGTCAGTGCCGTGCAGCTTCTCACCAAGATCGAGGCGCGCAACCCCGACAAGCGCATCATTCATGTCATCTGGGACAACGCCGCCTATCACAAGGGCCCCGACGTCAGGGCCTTTCTGGCGCGGACGGCTTGCCGTATCCATCTGATCCAGCTGCCGCCCTATTGCCCCCATCTCAATCCGATTGAGCGACTTTGGGCCGTCTTGCATCAATACGTTACCCACAATCGCTACTACCCAAGCCAGAAGCAGTTCGCCAACGCCATCCTTGCATTCATGCGTAAGACCATCCCGCAGGAATGGACGAAATTCCGCGACAAAGTCTCAGACAACTTCCGCGTCATCACCCACGAGAACTTTCGGGTTTTGAAGTAGAAGCGGTATA
>NZ_JARAML010000007.1:0-195885 GCF_028807375.1 Marinovum sp. PR37
GCATGACCTTGGTGATCTCTTCGGCGGCGGTGTTCAGCGCCTCCTTCAACGGCATCTCGCCGCCGATCGCCTGGTTGAGCCGCAGTTCGGTGATCGCCAGAACCTGGGTCGCCTCGGGAAAGGTGAAGGTCAGCCGCGCATTGGGCAGCGCCTCGGCCATCGCCTTCATCCAGCGGTATTCCGGTTGATCGGCCATCTCGCTTTCCAGCACCGCCCGGCTGACCGGCATCGAACCGGCCTCGGCATAGGCGCGCTGCGCGGCGTCGGTCTGGAACCAGCTCAGGAAGGCCAGCGCCGCCTGCTTGTTGTCGTCCGAGATATTCTTGGGCACGCCGGCCAGCCAATGGCCCAGCGGCGTGGCCGAGGGGATCTCGGCGGTGCCCGGCGGCGGCGCATAGGCCACCTGGCCCACAACCATCGACTTGCTTTCGTCGTCGAACAGCCCCGGGGCCGGCACCGAATTGATATGCGCCGCGCGCCCCGTCGCCATGTTCTGGATCACATTGGTCTGGGTTTGGCCGGCGGTCGAGGGGTGGCCGACGTCATTGGCCAGCTTCAGATAGGTTTCCATCCCCGCCAGAGTGCCCTCCGAGTTGATCGAGACCTGGAAGCTGCCATCGTCCTGCTGATCGACGATACCGCCGCCATGCGACCAGATGTAGGGAAAGACGTCATAGGTCACGTCGAATGTGCCGCGCTGGCCACGCTGCGAAATACCGTACCGGCGGTCGGTTTGCAGGGTCTTGGCGTTCTCGTAGAGCTCATCCCAGGTCTTGGGCACGGAAAGGCCGGCCTCGTCATAGAGATCCTGCCGATAGTGCAGGATCAGCACGTTGGGATTGACCGGAACGCTCAGCAGATCGCCGCCGTCGCAGGTGATCGTCTTGGCCTCAGCGTTCCAGCAGGTGCTGTCGTCGAAGGTGTAGATGTCATCGGAGAGCTCGAAAGAGGCGTCGATCTCTTGCAGCGGCGCGATGAAACCGCCGGTGTAGAACTCGACGAAAAAGCCGGCGTTCATGATCAGGATGTCAAACGGGCTCTCATCGGCGCGCACGGCGGTGCGCTGTTTCTCGAGGCTGCCGGCAAAGGGGTTCACGTCGAGCTCGACGGTATTGCCGGTCTCGTCCTCGTAGGCCTCGACCACGGCCTGAAAGCCGGGGAACCAGGGCGACTGGTTGATGACGATGGTGATCGGCGCCTCTTCGGCCGCCGCAAGCGAGGCGCTCAGCGCCAGGGCGCTGGCGGCAAGTGTCGCGGTCATTCTGCTTTGGTAAGTCATAGATCCTCCCATGGGTCTGAAATGCCAGTGCCTCCCGCACCGATCCGAGGCCAACCTAACTCGCGGCGAGCCATTCCAGAAATGAAAAGAATTCCGGTCTCCATAGCCAATGGCTATGCCACTTCCCCGAATGCTGTCCCCTGCACCGGCCGATTGGCGGTGCGGATCAGTTGAAGGGGTCGGCGGTGCATTCCTCGATCAGCCGGTCGGCCACCGCCCGCGCCGCCGGGGTCAGCAGGCCCGGTTTGCGATAGATCAGCCCGGCCTGGCGGTTGGTCACCAGATCGGGCACGTCGATCTCGATCAGCCGGCTGCCCTCGGGCGAGAGCAGCTGCGAGCGGGTGGTATAGATCAGCGTGTCGGTCTGCGCCGCATGGGTCAGCAGAAAGGTCAGCGAGGTCGAGACGACATTGGCCCGTGGCGGGGTGAGGCCGAGGCTGATCACCCGGCCGTCGAGCTTGCGCCGGGCCAGGGTATTGTCGGGCGGCAGCGCCCAGGCCAGCGCCAGCGCCTCGACCGGGGGCACGTTGGTGCGGCCCGCCAGCGGATGCTGCGGCCGGCCGACGCAGATCAGATCATCTGCCGTGAGCAGGTGGAATTCCAGGTTGGCGCTTTCGCTGTCGATCGGCCGTTCCGCAACGACGAAATCCAGCGTGCCGGTGGCCAGCCCGCGCAGCAGCGAGCTGTCGAAACCGGTCTGCACCTCGACCTGCACGTCGGGCCGCTGTTCGGTAATCCGGCTGATCGCCTCGGGCAGCTTGCGCCGTACCCAGGACGGCCCGGCGCCGATCCGCACATGCCCGCCCTGGCCTTCGCGCAACTGGGCGATTTCATCGGCGGCGTCGCGCACCTGGGCCATCACCACCCCGGCATGTTCCGCCAGCCGGACCCCGATCGGCGTCAGCGTGATGCCATGGGCGTGGCGTTCCAGCAGCGGCGTGCCGACCTGATCCTCGAGCAGCTTCAGGGCTTTCGACAGCGTCGGCTGGGCGACGTTCAGCTCGGATGCGGCGCGGGTGATGTTGCCGGTCTGGGCGGTGCGAAAGAAATAGCCGAGAAGGCGCAGATCGAAATTGCGGGGGTGCATGTTTCCCTCTCCCTTGCGCGCATGGCCGACGCCGGGACCATAAGCCGCCCGAGGGCCGGGCGCAAAGGGGCATTGCCGCCTTCTCGTGCGCCACCTGCGGCTAGAACATCACCCGCGGCAGCCAGGTGGCCAGCGCCGGGAAGAACCAGACGACAGCCACGCCGATGGCCTGCAAGACGATGAACGGCAGGACCCCGCGATAGATATGGCCCGTGGTGACCTCGGGCGGGGCCGCCCCCCGCAGATAGAACAGCGAAAATCCGAAGGGCGGCGTCAGGAACGAGGTTTGCAGGTTGATGGCCAGGACGATGCCAAGCCAGATCGGATCATGGCCGAGCAGGATCAGCGTCGGCACCACCAGCGGCAGCACGATGACCGAGATTTCGACGAAATCGAGGAAGAACCCCATGAAGAAGACGATTACCATGGTCACCAGCAGCGCCCCGGTTGCGCCGCCCGGCAGGTTCTCCAGCCAATGCGCGACCCGCTCTTCGCCGCCAAGCCCGATGAACACCAGCGAGAACATGCCGGCGGCGAGGATGGTGGCAAAGATCATCGCCGTCATGGTCATGGTCGAGGCCACCGCCCCATGCACCACCCGGTCGCGCAGCAGGTTGTTCAGGGCGGCCAGGATGCCGGTCACCCCGACCAGGGTCAGAACGATGTACAGCCCGCCGGCCAAGTAGGCGCCTGTCCCGAGATCGCCGCGCTGCAACCGCACCGGAAACAGCCCCGCCGCGATCGCCAGAACGATCAGCGCCGCCGCCGCGACGGCGATCACCCCCCGGTGCCGCCCGCGCCGCGCCCCCGCCAGCAGGAGCGCACCCACCGCGCCCACCGCCGCCGCTTCGGTCGGAGTGGCCAGCCCGCCGAGGATCGAGCCCAGCACCGCAAAGATCAGCAGCACCGGCGGCACGATGGCGCCCAGCACCTCGGGGCGTGACGGCCGCGGAAGATCCGCCGGTGCCGGCGGCATGTCGTCGGGGCGCAGCACGCCGCGGGCCAGCACATAGATCAGATAGAGTGAGACGAGCACGAGGCCGGGGACCAGCGCGGCGGCAAAGAACTGGCCGACCGACAGCGCCTCGACCGCGAATTTGCCCTGTTCGTATTGCGCCTGCTGATAGGCGTTCGACATCACGTCGGCGAGGATGATCAAAAGCGTCGAGGGCGGGATGATCTGGCCCAGGGTGCCGGCGGTGCAGACGATGCCCGAGGCGACACGCGGGTCATAACCCGAGCGCAGCATGGTGGGCAGCGCAATCATTCCCATGGCCACAACCGTCGCCCCGACGATTCCGGTCGAAGCGGCGAGCAGCGCGCCCACTAGCACCACCGAGATGCCAAGCCCGCCGCGCAACTGGCCGAAGGCGCGCCCCATGGTATCCAGCAGCTCTTCGGCAATGCGGCTTTTTTCCAAGAGCGCGCCCATCAGGACAAACAGCGGAATGGCGATCAGCACCTGGTTCGAGATCAGCCCAAACACCCGTTGCCCGAAAGCGCCCAGAAGCGAGATGTCCATCGCGCCCAGAGCCCAGCCCAGATAGGCAAAGAGCACCGCGACACCGGCAATCGAAAAGGCCACCGGAAAGCCCGACAGGATCGCCACCACGAGAGCCGCGAACATCAGAAGATCGAGAGTGTCGCTCATGCCGCGTCCTCATTGGCAAATAGCCGCGCGAGGATCGCCAGCGATTGCAGCGCCACCAGCGCGCAGAACAGCGGGATCAGCGATTTCAGCAGGAACACCGCCTCGATCCCGCCAACCGAGATCGGGCCCTCGAGAATGCGCCAGGAGTTGCGCACCGACGGCCAGGACCACCAGGCCAGCGCCGCCATCGATGGCAGCAGGAAAAGAAGATGCCCGGCAATGTCGATGCGGCGCCGGGCAGCCGGCGTGACCTTGGCATAGAAGATGTCGACCCGGACGTGCTTGTCCACCAAGAGCGTGTATCCGGCCGCCAGCATGAACAGCATGGCATGCAGGTAGAGCACGCTTTCCTGCACCCAGATCGAGTTCACGCCAAAGACATAGCGCCCGATCACGATGCCGAACTGGATCAACACCATGGCCAGGGCAAACCAGCGCAGCACCCGGGCGACACCCCGGTTCAGCCCATCGATCAAGCCTGCAAGTCTCAGCATCCGCCACCTCTTCCCGTCGCGACAGGGCCGCGCGCGAGGGACATGCCCCCGCGCGCCGCCGGATCAGTAACCCATCACCTGGGCGCGGGCGTTCATCTGACCGTTGTCGGCATAGCTCATGTAACCGCCGACGCTGTCGCGATAGGCAACAAAGCTCTCGGTGATGCGGCGCACCAGCTCGTCATCGTCCTCGCGCAACTCGTCGATCACCTCCTTCGCCGCCGCGCCCATGGCGTCGATCACGTCCTGCGGGAACATGCGGACCTGCACGCCATCCTCTTCGACCAGCTTCTTCAGCGAAGCCGCGTGCTTGGTGGTGTATTCGGTCCAGACCGGGTTGTAGAGGCTTTCGCAGGCCAGCGAGACCGCCTGTTTCAGATCCTCGGGCAGATTGCCGAAAACCTCGGCATTGACGCCGCATTCCTCGGCCGAAGAGGGTTCGCCGACACCGGGCCAGTAGTAGGTCTTGGCCACCTGCTGATAGCCCAGCGCGCTGTCGGTCCAGGGGCCGATGAACTCGCCGGCATCAAGCGCCCCGGTCTGCAACGCCTGGAACATCGCCGGGCCGGACATGGCCTGTGCTGCCATGCCGATCTTTGCCGCCATTTCCGAGGCCAGGCCGGTGGTGCGGAACTTCATGCCCTTGAGATCCTCGACCGAGGTGATCTCATCGCGGAACCAGCCGCCCCATTGCGGGCCGGAATTGCCGCAGAGAAAGGGCTTGATGCCGAAGCGGCCATACATCTCGTCATAAAGCGCCTGGCCGCCGCCGTGGTAGAGCCAGCCGAATTGCTCGTCGGCGCGCAGGCCGAAGGGTTGCGAGCCAAAGAGCAGGATGCCCTTGGATTTCGACCCCCAGTAGGCCGGCACCGCGTGGTAAAGCTCGGCGGTGCCTTCGCTGACGGCGTCAAAGACGCCGGGCCCCGGCACGATCTCGCCCGAAGCGTAAAGCTTGACCTCGATCCGCCCGCCCGAAAGCGTGGTGATCCGGTCGGCCAGCATCTGCGCCGCCACCCCCGGCCCAGGCAGGTTCTTGGGCCAGGCGGTGACCATCTTCCATTGCTGCACATCCTGCGCAATCGCCGGTGTCGCCAGCGGCGCGGCGGCCGCGCCAAGCGCGCCGGTGGTGAGAAATTTGCGTCTGTCCATTTTTTGTCTCCCTGTTGGATTGGATCAGTTCTTGAGAATGCCGGGCAAGTTCAGCCCGTGGTCGCGGGCACAATCGATGGCGATGTCATAACCGGCATCGGCGTGCCGCATCACGCCGGTCGCCGGGTCGTTCCACAGCACGTTGGCGATGCGGCGGTCGGCGTCCTCGGTGCCGTCGCAGCAGATCACCATGCCGGAATGCTGCGAAAACCCCATGCCGACTCCGCCGCCATGGTGCAGCGAGACCCAGGTCGCGCCGGAGGCGGTGTTGAGCAGCGCGTTCAGCAGCGGCCAGTCGCTAACCGCATCCGAGCCGTCCTTCATCGCTTCGGTCTCGCGGTTGGGCGAGGCCACCGATCCGCTGTCGAGATGGTCGCGGCCGATCACCACCGGCGCCTTCAACTCACCGTTGCGCACCATTTCGTTGAAGGCCAGCCCCAGCTTGTGACGCACGCCGAGCCCGACCCAGCAGATCCGCGCCGGCAGCCCCTGAAAGCTGATCCGCTCGCGCGCCATGTCGAGCCAATTGTGCAGATGCGGGTCATCGACCAGCTCTTTCACCTTGGCATCGGTCTTGTAGATATCTTCCGGGTCGCCCGAGAGCGCGGCCCAGCGGAACGGCCCGATGCCACGACAGAACAGCGGCCGGATATAGGCCGGAACGAATCCGGGGAAGGCAAAGGCGGTTTCAAGCCCCTCTTCCAGCGCCACCTGGCGGATGTTGTTGCCGTAGTCCAGCGTCGGCACGCCGGCGTTCCAGAAATCGACCATCGCAGCGACATGCACCTTCATCGAGGCGCGGGCGGCCTTTTCCACCGCCTTGGGATCGCTTTCCTGGGCCTCGCGCCACTCTGCCACGCTCCAGCCCTGCGGCAGATAGCCGTGGATCGGATCATGCGCCGAGGTCTGATCGGTGACCATATCGGGGCGCAGGCCGCGCTTGACCAGCTCGGGATAAACATCCGCCGCATTGCCGATCAGTGCCACCGATTTCGCCTCGCCCGCCTTGGTCCAGCGGTCGATCATCGCCAGCGCCTCATCGAGCGAATGGGTCTTTTCGTCGACATAGCGCGTGCGCAGGCGGAAATCGGCGCGGCTCTCGTCGCATTCCACCGCCAGACAGCAGGCGCCGGCCATCACCGCCGCCAGGGGCTGCGCGCCGCCCATGCCGCCAAGACCGGCGGTCAGGATCCAGCGGCCGGTGAGATCGCCATCGTAGTGCTGGCGGCCGGCCTCGACAAAGGTCTCGTAGGTGCCCTGCACGATGCCCTGCGAGCCGATGTAGATCCAGGACCCGGCGGTCATCTGGCCGTACATGGCGAGGCCCTTCTTGTCCAATTCATTGAAATGATCCCAGTTGGCCCAATGCGGTACCAGGTTGGAATTGGCGATCAGCACCCGCGGCGCATCCTTGTGGGTGCGGAAGACGCCCACCGGCTTGCCGGATTGCACCAGCAGGGTCTGGTCCTCTTCCAACGCCTTCAGGCTGGCGACGATCAGGTCGAAATCCTCCCAGGTGCGCGCGGCCCGGCCGATACCGCCATAGACCACCAGCTCATGCGGGTTCTCGGCCACATCCGGGTGCAGGTTGTTCATCAGCATCCGCATCGGCGCCTCGGTCAGCCAGCTCTTGGCGCTGATCTTGGGGCCGGTGTCGGGAAAGACGTCGCGGATGTTGTGGCGGGGGTTGGTCATGCGGTGCCTCCAAGCTGCGGGGCCATGTCGGCCAGTCTTTGCAGGATACGGGTAAGAGGGGCGCGCAGGCGCGCGGCCTTGGCGCTGTCATAGCTCCAGGGCGCGTGCTCTGCGGTCAGATAGGTGGATTGCGCCAGTTCCATCTGGATGGCGTGAATTCCAGTCTCGGGCCGGCCATAATGGCGGGTCGTCCAGCCCCCCTTGAACCGGCCGTTCACCACCGTGGAATAGCCTTCGGACGCGGCGCAGATCTCCTGCACGGCGGCCTCGATGTCGGGCGCGCAGGTGGTGCCATTGTTGGTGCCGATGTTGAAATCCGGCAGGGTGCCGTCGAACAGGAACGGGATCTGCGAGCGGATCGAATGGCAATCGTAGAGGATCGCAACGCCGTGCCGGGCGCGCACCCGCTCCAGCTCGGCCATCAGCGCGCTGTGATAAGGCGCGTGAAAGGCGGCGCGGCGGGCTTCGATCTCGCCGGCATCGGGCGGGCTGTCCCAGATTTCCTTGCCGTCGAAATCGGTGAGCGGCACGAGGCCGGTGGTGTTCTGGCCGGGATAGAGGCTCTGGCCCGAAGGGTCGCGGTTGGCGTCGATGACATAGCGATGAAAACCCGCGCGCACCGTGGTCACCCCGGGCAGCAGCCCTGCGTAGAGGTCGTGAATGTGCCAGTCGGTGTCTTCCAGGCCCCGGCCCCGATCGTTCAGCCGGGTGCTGATATCGTCAGGCAGCCAGGTGCCGGTGTGCGGCAGGCCAAGCACCACCGGGCCCTCGCCGCGGGAAATCTCGACCGGGGTCATGGCGCAAGCTCCGGCATCCTGATCTCTGCGGCGCGGCTGAGCGCCGCGCCCCGAACCAGTTCGGCCGCCCGTTCCAGATCGGGCGCCATGTAGCGATCTTCTGTCAGGCCCGGCACGCTCTCGCGCAGACAGGCCAGCACCTGCCGCAGCGGCGCGCTGGTGGAGAGCGGCGCGCGAAACTCGATGCCCTGGGCGGCACAGAGCAACTCGACGCCGAGGATGCGGTCGAGATTGGCCACCATCCGCCCCAGCCGCACCGCGCCATGGGCCGCCATGCTGACGTGATCCTCCTGATTGGCCGAGGTCGGGGTGGAATCGGTGACACAGGGGTTGGCGAGATGCTTGTTCTCGCTCATCAGCGCCGCCGTCGTCACCTCGGCGATCATCAGGCCCGAATTCAGCCCCGGGTCCGGGGTCAGGAAGGGCGGCAGGTCAAAGCTCAGCGTCGGGTCGACAATCAGCGCGATGCGGCGCTGCGCGATGGCGCCGATCTCGGCCAGGGCCAGCGCGATCATGTCGGCGGCAAAGCCTACCGGCTCGGCGTGGAAATTGCCGCCCGAGACAATCAGGTCGGCCCCCACCAGCACCAGCGGGTTGTCGGTGGCGGCATTGGCCTCGGTCTCCAGCGTGCGGCCGGCCATCCGCAGCAGGTCCATCGCCGCGCCGGTCACCTGCGGCTGGCAGCGGATGCAATAGGGATCCTGCACCCGGGTATCGCCCTCGCGGTGGCTTTCGCGAATTTCCGAGCCGTCGAGCAGCGCGCGCATGCAGGCCGCCGCCTCGATCTGGCCGGCATGGCCGCGCAGGGCGTGGATCTCGGGTTGCAAGGGCGCGGTCGACCCCATGATCGCATCGGTGGACATCGCCGAAGTGACAAGCGCCGCCTGCATCGCGCGCCAGCCGTCGAACAGCCCGGCCAATGCGAAAGCGGTCGAGAACTGCGTGCCGTTGATCAGCGCCAGCCCCTCCTTGGCGCCAAGCGCCACCGGTTCCAGCCCGGCCCGCCGCAGTGCCTCGGCGCCGGGCAGCGTTTCGCCTTCAAAGACCGCCTCGGCCTCGCCCATCATGACGGCGGCCATATGCGCCAGCGGCGCCAAATCGCCGGAGGCGCCGACCGAGCCCTGAACCGGGATCACCGGCGTCACGTCACGGGCCAGCATCGCTTCGAGGAGCGCGATCAATTCCATCCGCACGCCCGAGGCGCCCCGCCCCAGAGACAGCAACTTCAGCGCCATCATCAGCCGGGCATGGCGGCGCGGGATCGGATCGCCCACGCCGCAGCAATGCGACAGAATCAGGTTGCGTTGCAGCGTCGCGGTATCTTCGGGTGCGATCTTGACGCTGGCCAGCTTGCCGAAACCCGTGTTCACGCCATAGACCGCCGCGTCGCCGCTGGCGGCGGCATCGATCCGCGCGGCGGCCTCTTTGATGCCGGCGTGGCAGGCGGGATCGAGCCGCGCCGGGCTCTGGTCGTGATAGATGCGGGCCAGCGCGGCAAGCGTGGTGGTGCCGGGGGTTAGGGTAATCATGCCCGTCCTCCGTGAATCCGCCGGTAGAGCGGGTTGATGCCGATGCCATAGCTCAGCTCGGCCGGCGCCTCGACGTCCCAGAGCGCGAGGTCGGCGCGCATCCCGGGCGCGATCACACCGCAATCCTTGAGACCCAGCGCACGGGCCGCATGGCAGGTGGTGCCGGCCAGCGCCTCGGCCGGGGTCAGGCCGAACAGGGTGCACCCCATGTTCATCGCCAGAAGCAACGAGCCCATCGGCGACGATCCCGGGTTCCAGTCGGTCGCCACCGCCATCGGCACACCCGCCGCGCGGAACGCCGCAACCGGCGGCTTTTGCGTTTCGTGCAAGGTGTAGAAGGCGCCGGGCAGAAGCACCGCGACGCTGCCCGCGGCCTTGAGCGCGCGCGCGTCCGCCTCGGTGGCGAATTCGACGTGATCGGCCGAGAGCGCGCCATGGCTGGCCGCCAGTGCGGTGCCGCCGATATTGCTCAGCTGCTCGGCATGCAGTTTCACCGGCAGACCCAGCGCCGCGGCCCGGTCAAAGAGCCGGGCGATCTGGGTGGTGTCAAAGGCGATGCCTTCGCAGAACCCGTCCACCGCATCGACCAGTCCCGCGTCATGGGCGGCCTCGAGCGCCGGTATGCAGACCTCGTCGATATAGGCGTCGGCCGTCTTCCCTTTCGGCACCGCATGGGCGCCCAGAAACGAGGTGACGACGCGCAGCGGCCGTTGCGCGCCGACCGCCCGCGCCACCCGCAGCATCTTCAGCTCGGTCTCTATATCCAGCCCATAGCCCGACTTGATCTCGACCGTGCCGACGCCCTCGGCGATCAGCGCATCAGCGCGGATCAGCGCGGCGTCCAGCAAGGTCTGTTCGTCCGCCGCTCGGGTCGCCGAGACGGTCGAGACAATCCCGCCGCCGGCCCGCGCGACCTCTTCGTAGCTGGCGCCCTGCAAACGCATCTCGAACTCGCGGGCGCGGTTTCCGCCGTGCACGATGTGGGTGTGACAATCGATCAGCGCCGGGGTCAGCAGCCGCCCGCCGCCATCGATTTCTTGTCCGCGCCACGCCGGATCGGCCTCCGCCATCGGGCCGACCCAGGCGATCCGGTCGCCCTCGATCCGCAGACCGGCCTGCCGGAGGAGGGAATACGCCCCATCCGCCCCGTCCATGCGTGCGACCGACACGTTGGTGATGAAGACCGGGTCTGACATAACATCTCCTTGCTTTGATGCCTACATAAAGCTAATATGTACGTACTTATTTTGTCAATGGAGATGACACATGCAGGAGATCCATGCGCGACAGGCACTTACGGCCGAGGGTTGGGTCGGCGACCTGCGCATCGCCATCGACAACGGCCGGATCGCGCGAATCTCCACCGGTCCGGCCGAGGGCCGCCGCTCGGTCGATCTGCTGCTGCCGGCGCCGGCGAACCTGCACAGCCATGCCTTTCAGCGGGCGATGGCCGGCCTGACCGAAACCCGCGGCCCCGACCCCAAGGACAGCTTCTGGACCTGGCGCAAGCTGATGTACCGTTTTCTCGACCGGCTGACGCCCGATCATGTGCAGGCCATCGCGGCGCTGGTCTTTCTCGAGATGCAGGAGGCCGGCTACGGATCGGTGGCCGAGTTCCACTATCTGCATCACGACATCGGCGGCGTACCCTTTACCAACCTGCCGGAAATGGCCGAACGGATCGCCGCCGCCGCGCAGGAAACCGGGATCGGGCTCACCCTCTTGCCGGTGCTCTACATGCAGGGCGGCTGTGACGGCCGCGCCCTGCAAGGCGGACAACGGCGGTTCGGCTGCGACATCGATCTCTTTGCCCGGCTGCACGCCGAAAGCGCCGCGCGGATCGCCCGTGGCCCGGAAGATCACGCCATCGGCCTGGCGCCGCATTCGCTGCGCGCCGTGCCGCCCGCGGCGCTGGCGTCGGCGCGTGCCATCGCGCCCGAAGGCCCGTTTCACATGCATCTTGCCGAACAGCAGGCCGAGGTCGCCGAGGTCGAGGCCCATCTCGGCGCCCGGCCGGTGGACTGGCTGCTGCGCAACGCCGAGGTGACGCCGGATTGGTGCCTGATCCACTGCACCCAGATGAGCGATGGCGAAACGGCCCGGCTGGCCGCCACCGGCGCCGTGGCCGGGCTCTGCCCGATCACGGAATCGAGCCTTGGCGACGGCATCTTCAACGGCAAGAGCTTTCAGCAGGCCAGGGGGCGCTTTGGCATCGGCTCGGATTCCAACATCCATATCGCGCTCTGGGAAGAGCTGGCGACGCTCGATTATTCACAACGCCTGCGTGACCACAGCCGCGCCGCCCTGGCCACCCCGGAGCAATCGACGGGGCGGGTGCTCTTTGACACCGTTGCCCGCGCCGGCGCCCAGGCGGCAGGCCGGCAGGCGGGGCGCATCGAGACCGAGCAATTTGCCGATCTGATGGCCATATCCACCGACAATGAATTCCTTTGCAATCGCAGCGGCGACGCGGTGCTCGACAGCCTGATCTTTACCGGCCGCGGCCGCGCCTGTGTCACCGATGTCTGGAGCGCCGGCCGCCACATGGTACAAGACGGTCGCCACATCCATCGCGACCGGATAGTACGGACGTTCCTCGACGTGATGGACCAGCTTGGACAAGAGATATGACACCGCCGACCCGCCTGTCCTGGAAAGACGTGCGCGACGAGATCCACAAGGCGATCCTGTCGGGCCGCTACGGCCCCGGCGACCGGCTGCCCCGCGACGCCGATATCGCCGAAGAGATGAACTGCGCCCGGTCGACCGTGCAGCGCGCGATGCAGGATCTCTCTGACAGCGGGCTGGTCGATCGCCGCCGCAAGGGCGGCACAAGGGTGCGCGCCGAGCCGGTGACCCGCGCCACGCTCGACATTCCGATCACCCGCCGCGAAGTCGAACAGCGGGGCGGGCGCTATGGCTATCAGCTGATCCGCCGGGTCGAGGAGACCGCGCCGCACAGCGTGCTGGCGACCTTCGAACTCACCACCCCGCAGCCGATGCAGCGGATCGAAGCGCTGCATTTCTCCGATGGCCGGCCCTATATCCTCGAAGACCGCTGGGTCTGCCCGGAGACGGTGCCGGAGATCCGCGATCTCGATCTCACCAGCCAGAGCGCGAACGAATGGCTGGTGCTCAACAAGCCCTACAGCCGCTGCGACATGCGTTTCTTTGCCATAACCGCCGAACCGCAGATGGCCGAGCTGCTGGAAACCGAGGTTGGCGCCGCGCTTTTGGTGATCGAACGGACCACCTGGATCGAGACCGCGCCGATCACGACGGTCAAGGCGATCACCGCGCCGGGCTACCGGCTCCTGACCACCAGCTGAACGCCGCGCGCCTCTGGGTCTGCGTCCCTTTCGGGTCTTGCCGCGCGCAGGGTCGACGGCGCGCCCTGCCCTGGCCATATAACCGGACTACCAAGAATTGCCGGGAAGGTATTTCCGGACTTTCAAAATTCCTGATAAAGAGTTGTCGCAGCTTTGCGGGTGGCCGGAATGGCCGTTCAGACGCATAGTCGGGCAAACGCCACGCCGGCTTCAGGAGCGCTCATGACCGCGAAATACTATGCCCCCCACGGCGGCCACCCCGGCCAGGACCAACTGCTGACCGACCGTGCCGTCTTTACCGATGCCTATGCCGTCATCCCGAAAGGAACGATGCGCGACATCGTCACCAGTTTTCTGCCGTTCTGGAACGACACCCGGCTCTGGGTGATTTCCCGCCCCCTGAGCGGCTTTGCCGAAACCTTTTCGCAATACATCATGGAAGTGCAGCCCGGCGGCGGCTCGGACCGACCGGAAACCGACCCCGGCGCCGAGGGCGTGCTGTTTGTCGTCGAAGGCACCGCAAGCCTGACGGTGCAGGGCGAAACCCATGAGATGACCCCGGGCGGCTATGCCTATCTGCCACCCTCGACCGATTGGACCCTGTACAACCGGGGCAAGGAGACCCTGCGCTTTCACTGGGTGCGCAAGGCCTATGAGGCGGTCGAGGGCCTCGATCTGCCCGATGTGCTGATCCTGAACGAAAACGACATCGCGCCGACAGAGATGCCCGGCACCGACGGCAAATGGGCTACCACGCGCTTTGTCGACCCGAACGACCTGCGTCACGACATGCATGTCACCGTGGTGACCTTCGAGCCCGGCGCGGTGATCCCCTTCCTGGAAACCCATGTCATGGAACACGGGCTCTATGTGCTGGAAGGCAAGGCAGTCTATCGCCTCAACAACGACTGGGTCGAGGTCGAGGCCGGCGATTACATGTGGCTGCGCGCCTTCTGCCCGCAGGCCTGTTATGCCGGCGGCCCCGGCAAGTTCCGCTACCTGCTCTACAAGGACGTCAACCGCCACATGGCGCTGCGCCCGGCCCACGCCGGCCTTGCCTGCGGCCACCGGGTGCGCCAGGCCGCCGAATAGCCGCAGTCTGACCTCCGCGCCGTGACCGCGCGGCCGGAGCCAACGGCCGAGGCCCCGGGCCAAGCCCGGGGCGCGCCGCCTCACACCTCGCGCATTATCCCGCCGATGGCATGGGTCAGATCCCGCGCCGCCGCGATCACCGGGCGGCTCAAGCGGTCGACCTCTGCCATGCTGACGCGGCTTGTCGGGCCCGAGACCGAGATCCCCGCGATCGCCTCGCCGTTCAGATCGAACACCGGGGCGGCGATACAGCGCATGCCGGCATTCTTTTCCTCATTGTCGATGGAAAAGCCCCGGGCCCGCACTTTCCGCAGATCCGCCCGCAGCGCCTCCCGGTCAGTGATCGTGTGATCGGTGAACACCTCCAGCCGGGTCGCGGCCAGAAAACGGCCCAGCCGCGCATCGTCCATCTGCGCCAGAAGCACCTTGCCGATGCCCGAGGAATGCATCGGCGACAAGGTGCCCGGCGGAAAGAAGGCGCGGATGCTGGCATGGGTTTCGACCTGGCTGAGAAACAGCACCGCGCCTTCCTGCTCGATCCCGAGATTGGCGGTCTCGCCGGTGTCCTCCATCAGACGCCGCAGGTACGGCCTGGCCCGGTCGACAAGGCTGGTGCGTCGCAGAAACCGCGCGCCGATCACATAGGCGCGGGGCCCGATGTGCCAAGTCTGATCCTCGGCGTCGAATTCCACCAGCCCCCGGCCTTCCAGCGTCACCAGAATCCGGTAAACCGTGGCCGGCGCCTGCCGCGTTTCGCTGGCCAGAGCGGTCAGCGACCTGCCCTGCGCCGCGCTGAGATATTCGAACACCTCCATCGCCCGATCCAGCGATTTGATGGTGTTCTGCGCGGTCTTGTCTTCCCAGCCCCGCGGCCGGCCCCGGGCCCGCCGCGGGCCTCGTTTTCCGCCATTGTCTTGAGAATCCATAAGAACCATCTGCTTTCCAGTGAAAGATAAATTCACTATATGAAAAATACAACTCATTGGCAATCATGGTATTTTTCGAAACCGGGGCATTCCGAAAGCCGATTTCAAAATAATGTCGCCCGCCGTCGTCGTCATTTAAGGTGCAGACAACGACGGAAGGAGACCCCCCATGAGCTTTCAAAACCCTGTTTTCATCCCGGGTCCGACGAACATCCCGGAAAACCTGCGCAAGGCCTGCGACATGCCGACGATCGACCATAGATCGCCGCTCTTCGGCCAGATCCTGCACCCGGCCCGCGAGGGTGTACGCAAGGTTCTGAAAAGCGACAGCGCCGAGGTCTTCATCTTCCCCTCGACCGGCACCGGCGGCTGGGAAACCGCGCTGACCAACTGTCTCTCGGCCGGTGACAAGGTGCTCTCGGCGCGCAACGGCATGTTCTCGCACCGCTGGATCGACATGTGCCAGCGCCACGGGCTGGACGTCCAGATCGTCGAGACCCCCTGGGGTGAAGGCCTGCCGGCGGATCGCTTCGAAGAGATCCTGACCGCCGACACCAACCACGAGATCAAGGCCGTTCTGGCGACCCACAACGAGACCGCTACCGGGGTCAAATCCGACATCGCCGCAGTGCGCAAGGCACTGGACGCCGCCGGCCACCCGGCACTGATGTTCGTCGACGGCGTGTCCTCGATCGGGTCGATGGATTTCCGGTTTGACGAATGGGGCGTCGACGTGGCGGTTGCCGGCTCGCAGAAGGGCTTCATGCTGATGGCCGGTCTCGCCATCGTCGGCTTCAGCGAAAAGGCGATGGCAGCCACCCAGACCGCGACACTGCCGCGCACCTTCTTTGACGTGCATGACATGAAGAAGGGCTATGCCAACAGCGCCTATCCCTACACCCCCGCCGTCGGCATGTTGAACGGTCTGAACCAGGCCTGCACCATGCTGCTGGACGAGGGTCTCGAGAACGTCTTTGCCCGGCATCACCGCATCGCCGAAGGCGTGCGCGCCGCCGTGGGCGCCTGGGGGCTGGAGCTCTGCGCCGCCTCGCCGGACCTCTATTCCGACACGGTCAGCGCGATCCGCACGCCGGAAGGCTTCAACGCCACCGACATCGTGTCGCACGCCGCCAGCAAATACGGCGTCGCCTTTGGCGTCGGTCTGGGCGAAGTCGCGGGCAAGGTGTTCCGCATTGGCCACCTCGGCTCGCTCACCGACGTGATGACCCTGTCGGGCCTCGCCACGGCGGAAATGTGCATGGCCGATCTCGGCCTCGACATCACGCTGGGCTCGGGCGTTGCCGCCGCGCAGGAATACTATCGCGAGCATGCCGTCGCGGCCCGGAAATCCGCAGCCTGAGGATCCGTCTCATGAAGGATACACCGATGTATATCCCCACCTACGACGACATGCTGGCCGCGCATGAGCGCATCAAGCCGCATATCCGCAAGACGCCGGTCCGCACCTCGGACTACCTCAACGAGCTTGCCGGGTGCCAGCTGTTCTTCAAATGCGAGAACTTCCAGGAGCCGGGGGCCTTCAAGGTCCGCGGCGCCTCCAACGCGGTGTTCGGGCTGGATGACGCACAGGCGAAACTGGGCGTCGCGACGCATTCCTCGGGCAACCATGCCTCCTGCCTCAGCTATGCGGCTATGAAGCGCGGCATCCCCTGCAACGTGGTCATGCCGCGCACCGCGCCGCAGGCCAAGAAGGACACCGTCCGGCGATACGGCGGCAAGATCACCGAATGCGAACCCTCGACAAGTTCGCGCGAAGCGACCTTTGCCGAGGTACAGGCGAAAACCGGCGGCGATTTCGTGCATCCCTACAACGATCCCCGGGTGATCGCCGGGCAAGGCACCTGTGCCAAGGAATTCGTCGAACAGGTCGACGGGCTGGATTTTGCCGTGGCCCCGATCGGTGGCGGCGGCATGATCTCGGGCACCTGCCTGACGCTTTCGACGCTGGCGCCCGAAACGAAAATCATCGCCGCCGAGCCGGAACAGGCCGACGATGCCTATCGCAGCTTCAAGGCCGGGCACATCATTGCAGATGACGCGCCCAAGACCGTGGCCGACGGGCTGCTGGTGCCGCTCAAGGATCTGACCTGGCACTTCGTGTCGAACCATGTCTCCGAGATCTTCACCGCTTCCGAGCAGGAGATCGTCGACGCGATGAAGCTGGTCTGGAAACACCTGCGTGTGGTGATGGAGCCGTCCTCCGCCGTGCCGCTGGCCACCATCCTGAAAAACAAGGAGCACTTCGCGGGCAAGCGCGTCGGCGTGATCGTCACCGGTGGCAACGTCGACCTCGACAAGTTGCCGTGGATGGTGGGTTGAAGACCCGCCTTACCCGGATTTCCGTAGGCCGGGCGGCCGCCCGGCACCTTCTCAGGGAGCAAGAAAGATGAAAGACATGACCAACCTCGACAATTTCGAAGTCGGCTACGACATTCCCGCCAAGCCCGGCATGGACGAGGCCGATATCCAGACCCCCTGCCTGATCCTCGATCTCGACGCGCTCGAGCGCAACATCAAGAAAATGGGCGATTACGCCAAGGATCACGGCATGCGCCACCGGGCGCATGGCAAGATGCACAAGTCGGTCGACGTGCTGAAGCTGCAAATGGAGCTGGGCGGCGCGATCGGCGTCTGCTGCCAGAAGGTCTCGGAGGCCGAGGTCTTCGTGCGCGCCGGCATCACCGAAGTGCTGGTTTCTAACCAGGTTCGCGACGCGGCCAAGATCGAACGGCTGGCGCAGTTGCCCAAGCGCGGCGCAAATATCATCGTCTGCGTCGACGACCTGGCCAATGTCGCCGACCTCTCGGCGGCGGCCAAGGCCGAGGGCACCGAACTTGGCGTCTTTGTCGAGATCGACTGCGGCGCCGGGCGCTGCGGCGTGACCAGCACAGAGGCCGTGGTCGAGATCGCCCAGGCCGTGCAGGCCGCCGACAACCTGACCTACAAGGGCATCCAGGCCTATCAGGGCGCGATGCAGCACATGGACAGCTACGATGACCGCAAGGCCAAGATCGATGCCGCCGTGGCCCAGGTCAGCGACGCGGTCGCGGCACTCAAGGCGCTCGGCATCGAGACCGAGCTGGTCTCGGGCGGCGGCACCGGATCGTATTACTTCGAATCCAATTCGGGCGTCTACAACGAGCTTCAATGCGGCTCTTATGCCTTCATGGACGCCGATTACGGCCGCATCCTCGACAAGGACGGCAACCGGATCGACGCCGGCGAATGGGAAAACGCCTTTTTCATCCTGACTTCGGTGATGAGCCACGCCAAATCCGACAAGGCGATCTGCGACGCCGGCCTCAAGGCGCAGTCGATCGACAGCGGGCTGCCCTTCATCTACGGCCGCGATGACGTGGAATACGTCAAATGTTCGGACGAGCACGGTGTGATTTCCGACCCCAAGGGCGCGCTCAAAGTCAACGACAAGCTGCGCCTGGTGCCCGGCCACTGCGACCCGACCGCCAATGTGCACGACTGGTATGTCGGTGTGCGGAACGGCAAGGTCGAGACCGTCTGGCCGGTCTCGGCCCGAGGCAAGGCCTACTAAGCGCCTGAAACCCCGGGGAGGGGGAGAGCCCGAGAGGGCCAAAGTCGCCCGTGTGTATGCTCACCTTCCGGCAGTGGCACACGGGCGCACGAATTTTATGTGGGAGACAATACATGTTCATCGTACCCGAAAGAGACATCGCCGACCTTATGACCCGCGAAGCGGCTTTCGACGCCGTCGAAAAGGTGTTTGCCGCCATGGCGTCGGGCGACGCCTACAACTTCCCGGTCGTCCGCGAGGCCATCGGGCACGAGGATGCGCTTTACGGCTTCAAGGGCGGTTTCGACCGCGCCGGGCTGACACTCGGGCTGAAGGCGGGCGGATATTGGCCGAACAACCTTGAAAAGCGCGGCATCATCAACCACCAGTCGACCGTCTTCCTGTTCGATCCCGACACCGGCAAGGCCAAGGCGATGGTCGGCGGCAACCTGTTGACCGCGCTGCGCACCGCGGCGGCCTCTTCGGTGTCGATCAAGCATCTGGCGCGCAAGGATGCCAAGGTGATCGGCATGGTCGGCGCCGGCCATCAGGCCAAGTTCCAGCTGCGCGCCGCGCTCGAGCAGCGCGACTTCGAGAAGGTCATCGGCTGGAACTTCCATCCCGAGATGTTGCCCAATCTCGAAGAGGTCGCCAGCGAGGCCGGTCTGCCATTCGAGGCGGTCGCGCTCGAGGGTCTGGCCGAGGCGGATGTGATCATCTCGATCACCTCGTCGTTCGATGCCATCCTGCACGCGGATCATGTGGCCCCCGGCACCCATATCGCCTGCATGGGCACCGACACCAAGGGCAAGCAAGAGGTCGAAACCGCACTTCTCGGCAAGGCCACGGTCTTTACCGACGAGGTGGCGCAATCGATCTCGATCGGCGAGGCACAACATGCGATCGAGAGCCAGATCCTGCGGGCCGAGGACATCACCCAGGTAGGCGCCGTGATCAACGGCACCCACCCGGGCCGGATCTCGGACGACGAGATCACCCTCTTCGACGGCACCGGTGTCGGTCTTCAGGATCTGGCCGTCGCGGCGGCGGTTGTCGATCTGGCGGTGGCCAAGGGCCTCGCCATCGAAGTGGATTTCTGACGCCACCGACCCGCGTCCACCTTCGCAAAATTCACTGACCTTGCCTCAGGTTGCGCCCGTCCGGGCGCAGCCGGCCCCTTTGTTTGTCCAGAGGTTTGTCATGCTTCTGCCCCTGTCATTGTTGTTCGTGGGTGCTGTCCTCGTGCTCAACGGCCTGTGGATGGCGGGACGGATTTCCGACCGCGAGATCGTGGTGATCAATTTCGCCACCGCCGCGATCACCGCTACCGTCGCCATCCTGTCGCTGGTGCGGGCAACCGGGGTGGCCGAGGTCCGCAGCGTGGCGATGACGCTGTTGTTCAGCGTGACCTACCTCTGGGTGGCGATCAACCGGCTGAGCGGGTCGGACGGGCGCGGTCTGGGCTGGTTCAGCCTCTTCGTGGCGCTCTCGGTCCTGCCTGAAGCGGTGCGCAGCCTCGCCGTCGCACAAAGCGCGATGGATGTCTGGCTGGGCCTGTGCTGGGTCGCCTGGGCGGGACTGTGGTTCACCTATTTCCTGGCGCTGGGCCTGCAACGGCCGATCCAGTCGCAGGCCACCGTTGCCACGCTGGCCAGCGGCGTGCTGACCGCCTGGCTGCCAGCGCTGTTTCTGATGTACGGGGCACCGGCCTGAGCCACGCCCCGGATGGTCGCCGGCCGGGGAGGGCCGGCCGGCGTCCGCCCCACCCGGCAGGGCCGCATCGTGAGGATGCGGCGCCCTGCCACACGGAATTTCTCGCAAATCAGGAGGAGAGAGAGAAATGTCATCCGACATGACGGCCGATACCGTCACCCCCGATGCGGTGCACGCCGTTGACGAAAAACTGCCCGCCGGCAAGCTGTTCACGCTCGGGCTGCAACATGTGCTGGTGATGTATGCCGGCGCCATCGCCGTGCCGCTGATCGTCGGCCGCGTCCTGGAACTGACCCCAGAACAGGTCGCCTTTCTGATCTCGGCCGACCTGTTTGTCTGCGGTCTGGTGACCATCATCCAGTCGTTCGGCGCCTCGAAATGGTTCGGCATCAAGATGCCGGTCATGATGGGGGTGACCTTTGCCTCGGTGGGCCCGATGGTGGCGATTGCCGCCGCCAACCCGGGCACCGAAGGCGCGCGCATGATCTTTGGCGCAATCATCGGCGCGGGCGTGATCGCCATGCTGATCGCGCCGCTGGTCAGCCGCATGCTGCGGTTCTTTCCCCCTGTGGTGACCGGGACCATCATCCTGGTGATCGGCGTGACGCTGATGCGGGTCGGCATCCAGTGGATCTTCGGCGTGCCGGTCGGCCCGACCGCGCCGCAGCTTGTCGATCCGGCGCATGCCGACTGGCTGACCCAGATCCGCGATCTCGGCGCTGGCGCGGTTCCGGCAGTGCCCGAGGGGCTGAAACTGGCCCCCACCGTGAACAACGTGAACTATGCCACACCGCAGAACATGATGATCTCGGCCCTGGTGCTGGGGACCATCGTCGTGGTGATGAAATACGCCCGCGGTTTCCTCGCCAATATCTCGGTGCTGGTCGGTATCGTCGTCGGCGCGGTGGCGGCCTCGGCCCTGGGCATCATGCACTTCGAGCATGTCGGCAAGGCCGAATGGTTCGAGCTGATCACCCCGTTCCGCTTCGGCCTGCCGATCTTTGACCCGATCATGATCCTGACCATGACCCTGGTGATGATCGTCGTGATGATCGAATCCACCGGCATGTTCCTCGCCCTGGGCGACATCTGCGGCAAGAAGATCGAACGCCCGTCGCTGTCGGCCGGCCTGCGCACCGACGGCCTTGGCACGCTGATCGGCGGTCTGTTCAACACCTTTCCCTATACCTCGTTCAGCCAGAACGTGGGCCTTGTCGGGGTAACCGGCATCCGCTCGCGCTATGTCTGCGTGATGGGCGGCGCGATCATGATCGTGCTCGGGCTGGTGCCGAAGATGGGCGCGCTGGTCGAAAGCCTGCCGGTGGCCGTTCTCGGCGGCGCCGGGCTGGTGATGTTCGGCATGGTGGCCGCAACAGGCATCCGCATCCTTGGCGGCGTCGAATTCAAGGAGAACCGCTACAACGGGCTGATCGTCGCGATTTCGCTCGGGATGGGGATGATCCCGCTGATCGCCCCGGAATACACCATGTGGCTGCCGCATGCGATCGAACCGCTGATCCATTCCGGCATCCTGCTGGCCTCGATTGCCGCCGTGGGACTGAACGTCGCGTTCAACGGCGCCAGGGACGTCAGTGAAGACGAGTTGCGCACCGCCGCGCTGCAAGCGGAAGGTGGTCACTGATCCCCTGCTTTGCTAGGCTCTGACAACCAAGCCCCGGCCGGCGACGGCCGGGGCTTTTCTGTCTCGCACCCTCCCTGGCAGCCAAAGAGTGAACACATGGGCGCACGATCTTCGCAAGTGGTGACGGTGGTCATCCGCCGGTTGCCGGTGACCGCAAGGCCGGAGGTCCAGGCGAAAATGGACCGGCTGCGCGCGGCGGCGCGGCAATACCCGGGTTATCAGGGCGCGGATGACACCTATCTGCCTGCAACCGACACCCATGTCGATCTTGTCACCCTGTTCCGCTTCGATTGCCGCAAGAACCTGAAGCGCTGGGAAGGCGCGCCGGAGCGCAAGCGGCTGATCGCCGAGGTGGACCGGCAGTGCCTGGAGATCTCGGACCGCGCCGCCTTTGACGGGCTGTCGCTGCTGCTGCCCGACACCGTCAAGGTGAGCAAGCTCGAGACCGTCGTTGTCCTGATCGCGCTGATCCTGGCCCTTGGCTGGCTGGCGAATATGCTGCTGCCGCCGATGGCCGAGCCCTGGCGGACGGTGCTGACGGTCGCGGTCAATGTCTGCCTGATCAGCTATCTTTTCCTGCCGTGGTCGATCCGGCTTCTGGTGGCGATCCGCAAACGCCTGTTGTCCTGACCCGCAAGAAAAAGCGGCGCTCCGAAGAGCGCCGCCTGGCTGTCATCTATGCGCGACCCGCCCTGACGGCGGCCGCTGCGCGGTTCAGGCGCGGCTGTCCTTGGCGTAAGAACCTTCACCGTGACCGGACATGCCACCCGAGACTTCCTCGGTGGATTCGTCGGTCAGCTCTTCGGGCAGCACCAGGTTCAGCACGATAGCGAGGAAGGCCGCCGGCAGAAGACCCGAGGTCAGCAGCACGCGGGCGGTTTCCGGCAGGTGCTGGAGCGCACCCGGTTCGAGCTGCAAGCCGAGGCCGAGGCTCAGCGAGATGGCGAAGATCACCATGTTGCGCCGGTTCCAGTGCACGTCCGAGAGCATCGAGATGCCGGCCGCGACCACCATGCCGAACATTACGATCACACCGCCGCCCAGCACCTCGATCGGCACCGTGCGGATCACGCCGCCCACTTTCGGGACCAGCCCGCAGATGATAAGGAAGATCGCGCCGCAGGTGACCACGTGGCGGCTCATCACGCCGGTCATGGCAATCAGGCCGACGTTCTGGCTGAACGAGGTGTTGGGAAAGCCGCCGAAGATGCCGGCCAGCGCCGTGCCGAAACCGTCGGCATAGGTCGCGCCGGTGACTTCTTCGGCCGTGGCCTCGCGGCCCGCGCCGCCCTTGGTGATCCCCGAGACATCGCCCACCGTTTCAATCGCCGAGATAAAGGCCATCAGGCAGAAGCCGATCACCGCGGCAATCGAGAACTCGAAACCGTATTTGAACGGTTGCGGCAGCGCGAAGGCGGCGGAATTGGCCCAGGAGCCGGTGATGGCGTCGAGGCTGAGCATCCCGACCGCAATGGCATAGACATAGCCCACGATCAGGCCGATCAGCACCGCCGAGATCGACAGCATGCCCTTGGTGAAGAACTTCAGCCCCAGTGTCACCACGATCACCACGATCGCCGCCGACCAATTCAGCAGGCTGCCGTATTCCGGCGTGCCGATGGCCGGAACGCCGCCCGCGGCATACTGGATGCCGACCTTGACCAGCGCGAGGCCGATCATCGTCACCACGAGGCCGGTAACCAGCGGCGGCAGGGCAAAGCGCAGCTTGCCGACGAAAGTCCCGATAAAGGCGTGGAAGATGCCGCCGACGATCACGCCGCCGAACAGCGCGGCAAGCCCGTCGACGCCCTTGCCCGCAACCAGCGGAATCATGATCGGCAGAAAGGCAAAGGACGTGCCCTGCACGATCGGCAGCGCCGCGCCGACCGGCCCGAGGGTGATGGTCTGAAGCAGCGTGGCGACACCGGCAAACAGCATCGACATCTGGATAAGGTAGAGCAGTTCGGGAAAATCAGCCGAGCCCGAGCCAAAGCCAAATCCGGCGGCGCCGGCGACGATGATCGCCGGTGTCACGTTGGACACGAACATCGCCAGAACGTGCTGGATGCCCAGCGGTATGCCCTTGGCCAGACCCGGGAAGTAATTTGGATCCCGGAGTTGCTCCGGTGTCCCGATTGATGTGTCAGCCATTGTGTCTCTCCCCATTATAGCTGATGGTGAAGGCCGCCCCTCCTCCTGGCGGCCCGGTGATCAGTCCGCCACCACCTCGTAGGGCGTGTCGAACCAGTGCTCCTCCAGGTTGGCGCCGTCGCCGATGCGGTCGATCACCGCAAACACCCCGGACCCGCCGAGCGGTGTCAGCACCCCGTGCCAGACATTGCGCCCGATATTGACCGCCTGCCCCGGTTCCGTGCGATAGGCACGCGGCTGGCCAGGGCGGCCGTTTTCATCTTCGGCCAGAACGACAAGAAAGCCCTCGTCGCTCATCGGGATGAAGGCCTGTGACCCCAGCGGATGCCGCTCCATCATCTCCAGTCGGAACGGCAGGCTGAAGACCTCGGATTTGAACAGGCTGATGCCGGCGCGGCCGTCGACGATGTCGAGCGCGGCCAGATCGTGGAACCGACCGCAGAGGCCCTTGTTGATCAGCTTGTCGGGCGTCCCCGCGCAGCCGATCAGCTCGGCCAGACCGGCCATGGCCCTTGCCTCGGCGGGCCGGGCGGTGATCTTGTCCGATGTCACGGTCATGGCAGCAGATCCTTAAGGCGGAATTCGGCAATGCGCTCGACCTGCCGGCAGGCCTCGGCGAATTCGGTGTCGCGGTCGTTGCTGATGCGGCGGTCAAAGGCCGCCATGATCGACGCCTTGTCGTGATCGCGCACCGCGATGATGAAGGGAAACCCGTGCTTTTCAACGTAGTCGTCGTTGAGCCGCGTGAAGGTTTCGCGCTCTTCGTCGGTCAGCATGTCGAGCCCGGCACCGGCCTGTTCCGAGGTGCTCTCGGCGGTCAGCCGCCCGGCCGCCGCCAGTTTTCCGGCCAGATCGGGGTGCGCGGTCAGCACACCCAGGCGCTTGTCGGGCGCGGCGGTGCGGAACACCCGCGCAAGTGCATTGTGCAGCCCCAGGGCGGTGTCATGTGCCGGCCCCAGTTCCAGGTCATGCGCCCCTTCGGCGATCCAGGCCGAATGTTCGAAAATGCCACCGAACCTGCTCACGAAATCCTCGCGCGTCATCTCGCTGGGCCGCTCCCGGCGTTCATGCGGACGAGTCTTTGCCCAGTGCTCGGCGATTTCCAGACGCGTCGGGCACCAGACGTCGTCAAAGCTGAGAATATAGTCGATGAACCGCTTCAGCGCCGCGATCTTGCCCGGACGGCCGACCAGCCGGCAATGAAGGCCGATCGACATCATCTTGGGACTGCCGGCCTGACCTTCGGCATAAAGCGTGTCGAAGGCATCCTTGAGATAAGAGCCGAAATCCTCACCCGTGACCCAGCCCGGCGCGGTGGCAAAGCGCATGTCATTGGCTTCCAGCGTATATGGAATGATCAGCTGGTCACGGTCGCCGTATTCGCGCCAATACGGCAGATCGTCGTCGTAGGTGTCGGAAATATAGTCAAATTGCCCGGTTTCCGCCGCCAGTCGCACGGTGTTTTCGCTGCACCGGCCGGTGTACCAGCCGCGCGGTTCCTCGCCCACCACCTCGGTATGCAGGCGGATCGCCTCGGCGATGGCCGCACGTTCCTCGGCTTCGGGCATGTCCTTGTGTTCGACCCATTTCAGACCGTGGCTGGCAATCTCCCAGCCGGCAGACTTCATCGCCGCGACCTGCTCGGGGCTGCGCGCCAGTGCCGAGGCGACGCCGTAGATGGTCACCGGTATTGCCGCCCCGGTGAACAGGCGGTGCAGGCGCCAGAAACCGGCCCTGGCGCCGTATTCGTAGATCGATTCCATGTTCCAGTGGCGCTGCCCCGGCCACATCGCCGCACCGGGGATGTCGGACAGGAAGGCCTCGGAGGCCGCGTCGCCGTGCAACACGCAGTTCTCGCCGCCCTCTTCATAGTTCAGCACGAACTGTACGGCCACCTTCGCACCATTGGGCCATTGAGCGTCGGGAATGCGGGGACCGTAACCGATCATGTCGCGCGGATAACGTGTCAATTTGGAACTCCTTTTGGTCTTGCCCCTTCATAGAGCATAAAATCAGATGTGTTTTTCAAATAATACTAGAAGGAGCATCTTGTCGCCTGCTGTTTGTGTCCGGCGGGCTTTCACGCGTACAAATCAACAAGCATAAAAGGAGGCTACCCGTGACCGGCTATCTGACAACACATGTCCTCGACACTGCACGCGGCTGCCCGGCGGAGGGCCTGAAGATCGAACTCTATCGGATCGAAGGCGACAGCCGGACGCTTCTCAAGACGCTGAAGACCAACGATGACGGGCGCACCGACGAACAGATCCTGCCGGCGGAAAAATTCGCGACCGGCACCTACGAGCTGGTGTTCCATGCCGGCGCCTATCTGGATGCCACCGGCACACCGCCAGAGACGCCGCGGTTCCTTGACGTCATACCGCTGCGGTTCGGGATGTCGGAAGCGTCTCACTATCATGTGCCGCTGTTGCTGTCGCCCTTCGGCTACAGCACCTACCGGGGCAGCTGAGCGACGCTCAGCTCCCTTGGCCCCCCGATCATCCCTGGGCGGCCTCGCGCACGGTCGCCCCGATCCGGTCGATGATGAAATCCATGAACAGCCGGGTCTTGGGATCCTGCCGCCGCCGGTGGGTGAACAGACAGGCCATCTGCACCGGCTCCGGCGGGGTGTCGGTGGCCACGGGCACCAGCGCGCCCGATTTCAGGTGATGCGCGATCTCGAAGATCGGCTTCATCACGATGCCCTGCCCCGCCAGCGCCCAATCGGTCAGCACATCGCCATCATCGGATTCGTACCGGCCCTTGACCGGAAAGCGCTCGGGCCCGGTCGCGGTCATCAGTCGCCACTGGAACTCGGCCGCGCCGGGAAACCGCAGGTTGAGGCATTCATGCCCCTGCGCCAGGATCTCCTGACCATTCGCCGGCATGCCGCGCCGGTCCACATAAGACGGAGCGGCGCAGAGAATGCGTTCGACATCGGCGATCTTTCGGATCCGCAGATTGCTGTCTTCCGGCTGGCCGAGAAAGAAGGCCAGATCGAGCCCCTCGGTGGTGAGATCGACCTTGCGGTCGGTCAGCCGCAGGCGGACGCTGACCTCGGGATATTCAGTCAGAAAATCGGGCACCTCCGGCGCGATCAACCTGCGTCCCACACCAAGCGGCGCCGCTACGTAAAGCGACCCCTTGAGGTTCTCGGTCATGTCGACGATCTGCGCCTCGGCATTTTCCACCGCCTCGAGGATCTCGATCGCCCCCCGATAGAAGGACTTGCCCTGTTCCGTCGGGTTCAGCGACCGGGTGGTGCGCTGAAACAGCCGCACGCCGAGATGTTCCTCGAGCTGCGCGATCCGCGCCGAAGTCACCGCCGGAGAAATCCTCAGATCGCGCCCGGCGGCGGACATGCTGCCCAATTCGTAGACGCGAACAAAGGTGCGGATACTGTCGAAATAGGACATTGTTCGTTTTTCTTTGAGACTGCTTGGTGTTTCACGGCAATACCAGAACAAACGCCGGTCCGCTAGTCTGGCTGCGAACACGAATCTTGGGAGAACCGCCATGTATGACTTGGCAATCATTTGGGACTGGATCGCCTTTTCTGTGCGATGGCTCCACATCATCACCGCGATGGCCTGGATCGGCGCCTCGTTCTACTTCGTGGCGCTCGACCTGATGCTGAAGCCCAATCCGAACCTGCCCGACGGCGCGCATGGCGAGGAATGGGAGGTGCATGGCGGCGGCTTCTATCACACCGTCAAATACCTCGTGGCGCCGGCCGAGATGCCCGAGCATCTGACTTGGCACAAATGGCAGAGCTATTCGACCTGGCTGTCGGGCGCCGTGCTGTTGATGATCATCTATTGGGTCGGCGGCGAGCTCTTTCTGATCGATCCGACCAAGGCCGATCTGTCGCTGTGGCAGGCGATCCTGATTTCCGGCGGCTCGCTCACCATCGGCTGGATTGCCTATGACTTCCTCTGCAAGTCCAAGCTGGGCGAAACTCCGACGCTGCTGATGCTGCTGCTGTTTGCCATCCTCGTGGCGATGTCCTGGGGCTACAACCAGATTTTCACCGGCCGCGCGGCGCTGCTGCACCTCGGCGCCTTTACCGCGACGATCATGACCGCCAATGTGTTCTTCCAGATCATGCCGAACCAGCGCATCGTGGTGAACGACCTCAAGGAAGGCCGCACCCCGGACGCCAAATACGGCAAGATCGCCAAGCTGCGCTCGACCCACAACAACTATCTGACGCTGCCGGTCGTCTTCCTGATGCTGTCCAACCACTACCCGCTGGCCTTTGCCACCGAGTACGCCTGGATCATTGCCAGCCTGATCTTTCTGACCGGTGTCACCATCCGGCACTACTTCAACACCATGCACCGCACCGGCAAGGGCCCGCATTGGACCTGGGCGGTCACCGTGATCATCATGCTGGTCATCGCCTGGCTGTCGATCGTGCCCAGCATGGACAGCTACGAGGAATCCCAGGCCCGGGCGCTAACCCCCTACGAGCAGAAGTTCGCCTCGGCCGAAGGCTTCGCCGAGGCCTATGACACCGTGGTCGGCAATTGCTCGATGTGCCACGCGCGAGAGCCGGTCTGGGAGGGGCTGCATTGGGCGCCCAAGGGGATCTTTCTGGAAACCGAGGCCGATGTCGCGCGCAATGCGCAGCAGGTCTTTCTGCAAGCCGGGGTCAGCCACGCCATGCCGCCGCCCAACGCGATCCAGATGGATGAGGCGGACCGCCGGACCCTCGTTGCCTGGTATCGCGACGGCCTTTAGGGTTGAACACCGGGGCGCAAGCGTATTCACTTGACGCGCCCCGGCCGCGCCGAACCTGGCGGATCGACCCGATCCCGCCGCGGTGCGGGCGGGTGCCTCCGCAACCGGCTGGCCGCATGTCGGCACGACTTACCACGGCAGGTTCCGATGCCAGAAAAACCGCGCGCCGCAGCCAGGGACCGCCTGGCGCTGATCCCCGAAGGCGCGTTCAGCTATCCGATCGACCGGCCCGGACCCACACGGTGGTTCGGGTTTCTGCTGTTGCCCGAGTTCACGCTTCTGGCTTTCAGCTCGGCCATCGATCCGCTCAGGATTGCCAATCAACTCGCCGGCAAGCCGCTTTACGGCTGGCTCGTGCTGTCCGAGGACGGCCAGCCGGTGCCCGCCTCTGCCGGGCTGGAGATCTCGGCGCAGGCCGGTCTCGAGGCGCTCGACCCGGGAGTGCACCTGTTTGTCTGCTCCGGCAATCGCGGCACCGAGGTCGCCACGGACCGTGCCCTGGCCGCGATCCGCAAGCACAGCCGCTTTGGCGGCGCGGTCGGCGGCATCTGTACCGGCGCCGCCACGCTGGCACGGGCCGGCCTGCTGGACGGCAAGCGGTTCACCCTGCACTGGGAGAACCAGCCGGGGTTCACCGAGGCCTTTCCCGACCTCGAGCCAAGCAGCACGCGGGTGGAAAGGGACGGAACGCTGCTGACCTGTGGTGGCGGATCGGCCGCCACCGACATGATGGTCGACATCATCGCCGCGGATTACGGCCGGGACTTTGCCATCGCTGTCGCCGACATGTGCCTGAACGCCCCCGCACCCGCGCCCGACCGCGAACAGCGCTCATCCATCGCCAAGGCGATCAGCTCGCGCAACGCCCGGCTGCTGCATGTGCTCAGATCGATGTATGCTCATATCGAAGAGCCGCTGACGCTTGACGGGTTGGCCGAGAATGCCGGAATTTCGCGGCGCCAACTGGAGCGGCTGTTCCGCCTGTTCCTGAAGGAATCCCCCGCCACCACCTATCGCAACATCCGCCTCGACCGGGCGCATTCGCTGCTGGCCGAGACCGACATGAGCGTGATGGAAATCGCGCTGGCCACCGGGTTCAGCGATGTCGCCCTGCTGGCGCGGCACTACAAGGCCCGCTTCGGGCAGACGCCTTACGGCAAACGCGGCAAGAAATGACCACCGCCGCTCCGCGCAGGGCAGCAACGGTTCGATCCGCGCCCAACTCTTGTCGTCCAACCAGAAAAGACTGCTCATCAAGATGCCCTCCTGCACATCTTGATCCACAGAAACACCAGACCGGGAACCATCTTGTTGAGTGCAGACCCTAGGGATCCTGGGTGCCGACAAACATCCGGTCTTTGGCGGCGGTGATGTGGTGGCGCATGGTGGCCGCCGCGACCTCGGGCTGCTGTAGGCGGATCGCCTCGAGCACGGCGCGGTGTTCGGCCAGCACCAGATCCTGGCGCCCCGGGGTGTCGAGCAGCGTCAGCGACCGCGAGAGCTTGACGCCAAAGCCGATCTGTTCGCCGAGGGATTCGAGCACCGAGGCAAAGAACGGGTTTTTCGAGGCCCGCGCAATGGCCAGGTGCAGCTTCTGGTCCGCCTCGACGCCGAGCGCATTCTGCGCATAGGTCTGCTCCATCTCGCGGTAGGCCTGATCCATCGCCGCCAGATCCTCGTCATCGCGTCGCCGCGCCGCCCAGGCCGCCGCCGCGCCTTCGACATCGATGCGGAATTCGTAACAGCGCTGCACATCCGACACCGAGTCCAGCGGCACAAAGCTGATCAATTGCCGGTCGGGCCGCCGCAGTACATAGCTGCCCGATCCACGGCGCGACTGGACGATCCCGTCATCGCGCAGCCGCGACAGTGCCGCGCGCACAATCGGGCGAGACACGCCGAAGGTCTGGGCCAGGAGCTCTTCTGCGGGCAACCGGCTGTGGACCGGATATTCCTCTTCGAGGATCTTGGCCAGTAGCTGGTCGTAGACTTGATCCGCCAGTGAGGGGCGCCGGGTCTCTGACAACATGGTCTCCTTTGGCTTGGGTTTGACACGAGTCTACACCGGGCAGGCGCCGGATGTCCCTTATAAGACACCGGCGCCCGGTTGTAACGGCCTGTCCCTGCCAAACCGCATGTCCGGTGCCGCCCCCGAAACGCTAACCCTGCGGTCCCGGAGACGGCCTTGACGCGGACGCGCCTTACCCGGCCTCTGCCGGCGCCGGCTTGTCGGCCGGTTTGCGGATCACCAGGAAGTAGACAAAGACCAGCGTCAGCACGACAAAGAACAGGCTGTCGGGATTGGTGAAGAAGGTCGTCGGATCGCCGTTGGACAGCGCCAGCGAGCGGCGCAGGAACTCCTCCAGGTTGGGCCCGAGGATATAACCCAGCAGCATGGTGATCACCGGAAAGCCGTTGCGCCGCAGGTAGAAGGCCAGCACACCCATGCCAAGCGCCATGAACATCTGAAAGGCGGAATAGGTCGCGACATAGCTGCCCACCACGGCCAGAAGGGCAATGACGGCATAAAGCACGTCCTTGCGCACCGAGACGATGCGGATGAAATACGGCCCGATCAGGTAGAGCGTCAGAGGAATGAGCACCACGGCGGAAAACAGCAGCGCGGCCAGCATCGGCGCGATCAGACCGGCCTGATCCGACATCAGCTGCGGCCCCGGCTGGATGCCGTTGATCACCAGCACGCCCAGCATGATCGCGGTGATCGGATCGCCGGGGATGCCGAAGGTCAGCATCGGCACCATCGCCCCGCCGCAGACCGCGTTGTTGGCGCTTTCCGAGGCGGCGATGCCCTTGGGGTTGCCCTTGCCGAAGCTCTCGGGCGCGTCCGAGGTGCGCACCGCCTCGGTATAGGCGAGGAAAGAGCCCATCGACCCCCCCGCCCCCGGCAGCGTGCCGACGAAATAGCCGATCAGGCAGGACTTGAAGTAACAACCAAAGCCGATCTTGCGGATGTCAGAGAGCGGCGGCAGGAAATCGCGGCGCCTGATCCTGACCTTCTCGGCGGCCGCTGCGGCGGCGCTGATATCGCGCGACGAGGCGGCTTGCATCAGCACCTCGGCAATGGCGAAGGTGCCGATGATAACCGGCATCAGATCGATCCCCGCGGTCAGGTTGGAATAGCCATAGGTGAAGCGGGTGATCGGCTCCATCGCGTCAAGCCCGACGGTGGCCAGCATCAGCCCGATACAGGCGGCCAGACCGGCCTGCGGAATGCGGCCGCGCTGCGCGATCACCACGACGATCAGCGCGAATGCCAGGAGAGAGAATTTGCCGGTGGTCTTCACCAGAAGCGACAGCTCGGCCACGAAGGGCGCGACCGCGATCAGCAGCAGTGCGCCGACCGCGCCGCCGAACATCGAGCCCAGCGCCGCATGACCCAGCGCCAATGCGCCCTTGCCCTGCTGCTGCATCGGATAGCCGTCGAGCGCGGTCATCATCGACGAGGGCGCGCCGGGAATGTTGATGGTGGTGGCGGTGATCGAGCCGCCGCACATGCCGGCCATGTAGATGCTGGCGCAGGCCATCAGCGCGGTCTCGACGTTGAGCGTGTAGGTCAGGGGCAGCAGAAGCGCCATCGCCAAGGTCGCGGTCAGCCCGGGAATGGCGGCAAAGATGGTGCCGATCACGAAGCCGAGGATCACGTAGGTCAGATTGAACGGATCGAGCAGCAGGGAGAAGCTGTTGATGACAAGAAGAATGAAATCCATGAGTTACCCCCACAGCGTCGGGAGGCGAACCCCGAACAATTGCTGGAACATGACATAGGCGACGCCGGTGATGACCGCGGAGATGGCGGCCTTGATCACAAGCTTTTCGAAAGACGAGAAGATCACGATCAGCGCAAAGACGAAGAGGCCCGACGAGAGGAAGTACCCCAGCGGCTTGAAGGCGACGATATAGGCAAAAATCGCCGCACCGACCCAGAGATGGGTATAGCTGCGCGGCCCCTCGGTCGCGGCGGCATCGGCGCCTTCGCGCAGTTTCTGAACGATCAGGATGCCGGCAAAGACGATGGCCGCGCCGCCCACCAGGATGGGAAAGAACGATGGCGTCAGACCGCCATCGGAGGTCGGCGCACCGAGGCTCAGGGCCGAAATGAAATATCCGACAGACACTGCCAGAGTGACATAGAGAAATACCAGGTGTCTGTTTAAGAGCATCGTCTTCTCCCGCGATGGGTGTGGTAAAATCGGAAGGGCCGGAGGCTTGCGCCGCCGGCCGGGCATGTCTCCGGCCGGGGACCGGAGACATGATGGGCGTGGCTTACAGGTTCAGCTCGTCCATGAGTGTGAAGGTCTTGTCCTGAAGCGCATCGATCCAGCTGACGACCTCGTCAGACCCCAGCCAGTCGGCGGTCACACCGACCTGTGCCAGCCAGTCCTGGAACTCGGCGCTGTCATAGGCGGCCTTGAAGGTCGTCTCGAGCGTGTCGATCGCGTCATCGGGGGTGTTCGCGGGGGCCGCGAGCACGATGAAGCTGCCGGTCTGAAGGTCATAACCCTTGGATTTCAGCGTCGGAACGTCGGTATAGGTGGCGTTCTGCACCGAGGTCAGCTCGACCACGCCCTTGGCGTCGCCCGACGACAGGATGCCGCTGAAATCGCCCAGCGAGGAGATCGCCGCGTCAAGCTCGCCCGAGAGCAGCGCTTCGGCTTCGGCACTCGACGAGCCGGCATAGGTGATGACGTTGAAATCGACGTCCAGCAGCTTTTCCAGTTGCATCGCCGAGAGATACGGGCCCGAGCCCTTGGGCGCCACGCCGAGCGTGACGGTGCCGGGGTTTGCCTTGGCCCGTTCGACCAGTTCCTCGAAGGTGTTGATGCCGGTGTGCTTGGACACGACGATCGCATCGGCCTCGGAGGTGATGCGGGCGATCGGCGTCATGTTGTCGAGCGAATAGCCCGGCACCATCTGACCGCGCGGCAGGGTGATGACGCTGTCATAGGTCAGCACGCCGACGGTGTGGCCATCGGGGCGCGCACTGGTCATCTGGATCAGGCCGGTGGCCGTCACGGCGCCGGCGATGTTTTCCACATAGATCGACTTCGGCAGATCCTGCTCGGCGATGTTGCTGATCTTGCGCGAGATCGCATCGGCGCCACCGCCTGCGGGCCAGGGCACGATCAGGCGAATGTCCCGGGTGGGGAAATCCGCCGCAGCGACCGATGTGCCAATGATACAGGCACCAAGTGCCAGCGCGAGTTTGCTTTTCAGGCTTTGGGAAATCATAGACCTGTTCCTCCTTCACAGATGTCGTCATCCAGATAAATCTGGCCGTTTGAATGCACCGATTGGCCTGACGACGCGAAGGCCTCGCCAGTGCGGTTTCGGTTTTGTCTTTGGTGGGGGCGCAAAACCGGACTGTCGGTCCGACCTCACGTGCGCGCTGCGGCATCGACAGGGCGCGACATATGTCATCGCCGTGCCGGACCTTGCGCCTCTCGAAGCGGGCTTGCGCCACGCTCCCGATGCGACTGATAACACCCTCCCATATATTACCCAGCCGGGGCCGCCTCGGAGTGTCGCCGGATCAGACCGGACGCTCCAGGAGGCTTGAGTCACATTACTGAATAGCTTTTTACAAATCAACGGAAAAAGTTACTAATTATCCGCAATTTTTACGCATTTCTTGCAAAATCTGTCTACTTTAGCGACAAATATAGACGAAACCTGACAGGTCTTTGGCGATTGGGACGCCTGTTGACAAGATCTGTAAGGCCGGACCTGCGGAGCGCCTCGGATCAGGCCCCGCGATGTGACGGCGCGAAACAAAAATGGCCCGCCAACCGCATCGGAACGCGGCGGCGGGCCATGAGGTACCGATCCGGGAGAAGGTCAGACCTTCACAAGATCGGCCGGGAGGAGCTCGTCGGGGAGGTTCTGGTAACACACCGGCCGCAGGAAACGGCGAATCGACAGCGTGCCGACGGAGGTTGCGCCAAAGTTGGTGCTGGCCGGGTACGGCCCGCCGTGCACCATGGCGTCGCAGACCTCGACCCCGGTGGGGAAACCATTGGCCAGAACCCGGCCGGCCATGCGCTCGAGCAGCGGCAACAGCGCGCGCGCCAGCTCGATGTCTTCGGCCTCCATCTGAAGCGTCGCGGTCAGCTGCCCTTTGAAGCTCTGCGCGACCTGTGTCATCTGCGCGGCGTCCGCCACCCGGATCACCAGCCCGAGCGGGCCAAAGACCTCTTCCGACAGCGCCTCGTTCTCGAGCCAGTCGCCAGCGGACACCTCGAACAGGTAAGGCGCAGCCGCGCGGCCCTCGCAGGCGGTGCTCAGCAGGGATTTGACGCCGGCGCCTTCGGCCACCCGGCGGGCGCCGTCGCGATAGGCCGCGGCCATGCCATCGGTCAGCATGGTCTGGGCGGCAACCGCCTTCAGTCCCTCGGTCGCCGATTGCACGAAGGCATCCGCCTCCGGCCCGTCGATCACGATGGCAATGCCGGGATTGGTGCAGAACTGACCGACCCCCATGGTCAGGCTTCCGGCCCAGCCGGTCCCCAGCTCCACGCCTCGGGTCGAGGCCGCTTGCGGCAGAACGAACATCGGATTGACGCTGCCCAGTTCGCCGAAGAACGGGATCGGCTCGGGGCGCGCGGCGCAGAGGTCAAAGAGCGCCCGTCCGCCGCCGAGACTGCCGGTGAAACCGACCGCCTTGATCCGGGGGTCCGTCACCAGTGCCTCGCCCACGGCGCGGCTGCCGCCCTGGACAAGGCTGAAGATGCCCGCGTCCATTCCGAGCGTGTCCAGCGCCGCGACGATGGCATCCGCGACGACTTCACCGGTGCCGGGGTGCGCGCCATGGCCCTTGACGACCACCGGACAGCCGGCGGCCAGCGCGGCGGCGGTGTCGCCGCCGGCGGTGGAAAAGGCGAGCGGGAAGTTGGAGGCGCCGAAGACCGCCACCGGGCCGACCGGGCGCTGCATCATCCGCAGATCCGGGCGCGGCAGGGGCTGACGCTCGGGCAGGGCCGCGTCGTGGCGGCGGTCGAGGTAATCGCCGTTCAGGACATGCTCGGCAAACAGCCGCAGCTGGCCGGTGGTCCGGCCGCGCTCGCCCTCGAGCCGTGCCGCGGGCAGGCCGGTTTCGGCGCTGCCGATTTCGGTGATCTGCGCGCCGCGGGCGTCGATCTCGTCGGCGATGGTGGTCAGAAGCCGCGCCCGGGCCTCGCGGCTGGTGGCGGCAAATCCGGCAAAGGCGGCCTCGGCCGCCGCGCAGGCCTCG
The DNA here is from genome assembly GCF_028807375.1 of Marinovum sp. PR37. Taxonomy (NCBI): domain Bacteria; kingdom Pseudomonadati; phylum Pseudomonadota; class Alphaproteobacteria; order Rhodobacterales; family Roseobacteraceae; genus Marinovum; species Marinovum sp. PR37. Next base: position 36,080 of record NZ_JARAML010000007.1, read on the forward strand.
GCCACCAGCTCGGGCGTGCCGGCCGAAAACTCAAAGGTGCTGCCGCTGGCCGGAGCGGAGGAGAACCGCGCCGCCGCGCCGACGCGCTTGCCTGCGATCCAGTGATCTCCGTGGGGCGTAAAAGTCATGTTATCGTCCTGTCCGTTCGCGCCATGCGCTATATTTCACTAGGTTGTCTTCGTCGGTCGCCGGATAGAGGCCGATGATCGCGGCCCCTTCGTTGACCTGTTCCAGAACGAAATCCTCGTAGGATTCCATGCCGGTGCACTCCTCGGCGATCTCTTCCGCCAGATGCGCCGGGATCACCATCACACCATCGCCGTCGCCCAGCATCACGTCGCCCGGAAAGACCGGCGCGTCGCCGCAGGAAATCGGCACATTGATGTCGATCGCCTCGTGCAACGTCAGGTTGGTCGGCGCCGAGGGGCAGGCAAAATAGGCCGGTATCTCGAGCGCGCCGATGCCCATCGCATCACGCACCCCGCCATCCGACACCACCCCCGCGACGCCGCGCTTTTGCAGCCGGGTGACCAGGATCGATCCGGCGGTGGCGGCGCGGCTGTCCTTGCGGGCATCCATCACCAGCACATGACCCTCGGGGCAGGCCTCGACCGCCACCCGCTGCTTGTGGTCGCGGTCACGGAACACGGTAAGCGGATTGCGGTCTTCCCGCGCCGGGATATAGCGCAGGGTGAAGGCCTGGCCGACCATGGTCACCGGCTTGCGTTCGACCGGCACGACGCCCTGCACGAACTGGTTGCGCAATCCCCGCTTGTAGAGCGCCGTGGCAACGGAGGCCGTGGATACCCTTTTGAATTTGTCACGTGTCTCGCTGGACAAGATGTAATCGCTCATGGTCATTCCTATCGTGTGGCTGGTAGCAGCCCTGGTTATCGTGACTTCGGCCCGCCCCAGCGGCGGCAGGCAGCCCCGGCGCTGCGCGGCCGTCGGGCGCCGCGAACCGGCGCCGGACGCAGATCGGCCCGCCCGTCGGGCAACCGCACCGGCCACCAAACGCCGGTGGCGTTCAGCGGCTCGACCGCACTCCGATTTTCAGAAGAGTCAGCAGATCGCCCCCTCCAAACTCCCTCCGCCAAAGTTAACAGGATTAGTATACTTTGGCCGGAAATGTGTCAATATTAGTAATGGAAAACTTCACAAATTTGACGACAGATGGTGATTTTCGCGGAAATCAGCGCACAGAATTTACAGATTACGAAATCATCGCGCTGATGCAGACATGAAAAAACCGGCCGTTGTTGCCTGCGGCCGGGGAAAAATCGGTCTGGTCTGGGGTGCCGGGGCCTTAGCGCGACAGGGCCATCGCCGCCATCGCCGGCAGGCGCAACAGTTCTTCGGCCTGCGTCACCCGTTCGGGCGTGTAATAGCCCTCTTCATGCAGGATGTTGACCGTGGCTACCAGCTCTCCGCCGAGGATCACCGGGAGGTTGACCACCGAGGCGCAACCCAGCCGGCCGATCAGCTCGGCATCCGGGAAGACCGCGTCGATATCGGCCAGCGTATTGGCGACAAAGCTCTCGCGGCGGCCGTGCACCTGCTCGAACCAGGGGTTGAGCGTGATCTCCTTGGTGCCGGAGGTCGGATAATTCTCCGGGTCGTCGGTATAGGCGCGGCGCGCGAGCATCGCCTGCATGTCGGCGGTCATCACGGTAAAGAGCTTGGCGCCCACCGTGGCCTTGGTCAGGGCGCAGAGCGCGTCAAAGGCCTGGGTTTCGGTCACGGCCCCGGACAGCGCATCCTCGAAGGCACGCAGGGCGGTCTTGGTCTCGGTCATCAAATGTCCTTGCGATCTGGATTGCCACCCGAGGCGGCATAGAGGGATTGCGTATAGGGATCCTGAAAGCTGCCGTCGTGCAGCGCGGTCGCCGGGGCGATCTCGACGATGCGGCCCTTGTTCATCACCGCCATGCGGTCGCACATGAAGCTCACCACCGGTAGGTTGTGGGTGACCAGCAGATAGGTCAGCCCCTGTTCGCGGCGCAGCCGTTTCAGCAGGTTGAGGATCTCGGCCTGAACCGAGACATCCAGCGCCGAAGTCGGCTCGTCGAGCAGCATCACCCGCGGCTCCAGCATCAGCGCCCGGGCGATGGCCACCCGCTGGCGCTGCCCGCCCGAGAGCTGGTGCGGAAAGCGGAAGCGGAAGCGCGTGTCCAGCCCGACGGCGGCCAGCATCTCGACCACGCGGCGGCCGCGGTTGCCGATGCCCTGCACCTGCAATGGCTCGGACAGCACCGCATCCACCGTCTTGCGCGGATGCAGCGAGGCATAGGGGTCCTGGAACACCATCTGGCAGCGGCGGGCAAATCCGTGATCCACCATGTGGCCGCGCGGCTGGCCCAGCACGCTGATTTCGCCGGTCCATTCCGGGGCCAGCCCGGCAATCGCCTTGAGCACGGTGGATTTGCCGGAACCGCTCTCGCCCACCAGCGCAAAGCTCTCGCCTTCGGCAACCTCGATATCGACTCCCTGCACCACCTTGGTCGGCCCGTAGGAGATATCGAGGTTCTTGAGGGAAATCGCGCTCATGTGCCGCTCCATGCGCTGCGGTCGAGCACCGGCAGCTCGTCGCGGGTTTCTTCCATCCGGGGCACCGCCGCCAGCAGCCCCCGGGTGTAGGGGTGGCGCGCTTTGTGCAAATCGGCGGCGGCGCAGCTCTCGACCACCTGGCCGGCATGCATCACCAGGATGCGGTCGCAATAGCGCGCCACCAATTGCAGGTCGTGCGAGATCAGGATCAGCCCCATGCCCTTGTCGCGCACCAGCTCGTCGATCAGGTCGAGCACCTGCGCCTGCACCGAGACATCCAGCGCCGAGGTCGGCTCATCGGCGATCAGCAGGTCGGGCTGCGGAATCAGCATCATCGCGATCATGATGCGCTGGCCCATGCCGCCGGAAACCTCATGCGGATAAAGCCCGGTCACCCGCTCGGGATCGTTGATGCGTACCGCGTGCAGCATCTCGATCACCCGCGCCTGCACGTCGCGGCGCGCCAGTGTCTCATGCGTCAGCAGCGCCTCGGCGATCTGCGCGCCCACGGTCATCACCGGGTTCAGCGAGAACTTGGGATCCTGCATGATCATCGAGATCCGCGCGCCGCGCAGATCGCGCATCCGCCGTTCGGACAGCGTTGTCAGGTCGATGCCGTCAAACGCCAGCCGATCCGCCTCCTGCCGGCCCGGCGTGCGGATCAGCCGCAGGATGGCGCGGCCGGTCATCGACTTGCCCGAGCCGCTTTCGCCGACGATGCCAAGACGTTCGCGGCCGAGGGTGAACGACAGCCCCTTGACCACCTCGGCCCGGCCTTGCGGCGTCGGAAAGCTGACCCGCAGGTTCCTGACATCGAGAAGCGGGCTCATGACTTGCCCCCCTGCTTGGGATCGAGCACATCGCGCAGCCCGTCACCGAGGAAGCAGAAGCCCAGCGAAACCACGATGATGGCAAAGCCCGGCATGGTCGCCACCCACCATTGATCAAGGATGAAGGTCCGCCCGCGCGAGATCATCGCGCCCCATTCCGGCAGCGGCGGCTGCGCGCCCAGCCCGAGAAAGCCGAGACCCGCGGCGGTCAGGATGATGCCTGCCATGTCGAGCGTCACCCGCACGATCATCGACGAGGTGCAGAGCGGCAGCACGTGGCGGGTGATGATCCGTGCATGCGAGGCGCCCAGCAGCCGGGTGGCCGAGATGAACTCGGAGTTGCGGAAGGTCAGCGTCTCGGCCCGGGCGATCCGGGCATAGGCCGGCCAGGACGTGATGGCGATGGCGATGATCGCGTTTTCGATCCCCGGCCCGAGCGCGGCGACAAAGGCCAGCGCCAGGATCAGCTTGGGCATCGACAGGAAGACATCGGTCACCCCCATCAGCAGCTTGTCGGTCCAGCCGCCGAAATAGCCCGAGATGGCACCGATCAAGAGCCCCAGCGGCGCCGAGATCACCGCCACCAGCGCCACGATGGTCAGGGTGATGCGGGCGCCATAGATCACCCGGCTGAAGATGTCGCGGCCCAGCTCGTCGGTGCCCATCCAGTGCTGCGCCGAGGGCGGCAAGAGCCGCGCCTCGAGGTTCTGGCCCAGCGGGCTGTAGGGTGCGATCCAGGGCGCAAAAAGCGCCGCGAGGATCAGCAGCAGGAGGATGAAGGCCCCCACCATCGCCAGCGGATTGCGCGCCAGTTGCAGCGCCATGCGGTAGGCATGGCCCAAGTTGGCCTGCAATCTCGAGGCCGGAGACTCGCCGAGCAGCCAATGTCTTGCGGTGGTCATGCGGGCCTCCTATCGGCTGCGCGGGTCAAGGACGCGGTAAAGCACGTCCGAGAGCTTGTTGATCAGGATGAAGACCGCGCCGATCACCAGCGTCGCGCCCAGCACCGCATTCATGTCGGCATTGAGCAGCGCCACGGTCAGGTAATTGCCGATGCCGGGCCAGCTGAACACCGTCTCGATCATCACCGAACCCTCGAGCAGAGCGGCATAGGACAGGCCGATCACGGTGATCAGCGGCACCCGGATCGGCCGGAAGCCATGCACCCAGATCACCCGCCATTCCGAGACGCCCTTGACCCGTGCGGTGGTGATGAACTCCTGCCCCAGCGTGTCGAGCATGAAACTGCGGGTCATCCGCGCGATATAGGCCAGCGAAAAGAACCCGAGGATCGCCGCCGGCAGGATCAGGTGATCGAGCGCGTTCCAGAACACCTCCCAGTCGCCCGCCAGCGCCGCATCGACCAGCATCAACCCGGTCCGTGGCTCGACCAGCCCCTCGTAGAAGATATCGACTCGTCCCGGCCCCGCGACCCAGCCGAGATTGGCATAAAACACCACCAGCCCGACGAGACCCAGCCAGAAGGCCGGCACCGAATAGCCCAGAAGCGCAAAGACCCGGATCAGCTGATCGACCCAGGTGCCCTGACGCGCCGCCGCCCAGGTGCCGCAGGGCACGCCAAGACCGACACCGATCAGGATGCCCAGCGTCGCCATTTCCAGCGTGGCGGGAAACACCCGCGCCAGATCCTGCGCCACGGGGCGGTTGGTCGAGACCGAATGGCCGAGATTGCCCTGGAAGACATCGCCGACATAAGAGGCGAACTGCAAGACCAGCGGCCGGTCGAGCCCCATGGCGACGCGGGCGGCGTCATATTGCTCTTGCGTGGCGCGGTCGCCGACCACCGCCAGAACCGGATCGATCGGGATCACCCGGCCGATGAAAAAGGTGATCGCCATCAACCCGATAAAGGTCAGCGCCGTCACCACGACAAAGCCGCCGAGCGACCTGGCCGCCTGCTTGAGCCTGTGGGCTCCTGCTGTCTTCCTGCGCAAAGGCACCGCCCCTTTCCTGCGTCGATGCCACCCCGTCCGGGCCGCATCGTGACGGCCACTGCCTTCGGACAAGGCAGGCCGCACCGTTCCGAATGCCTCCGTGCATAAAACAAATTTTGCTTATTGCAAAAAATTTTTTTCTATAACAAAAATATTCTTACCATGTCGCTCCGGCACGGGAGACCGTTCGCAACAGCTTTGCAGAAGCGGGCGGCGCATAGAAGGGGAAGGCTGCGACCATGCCGCGCGAAAGAGCCAGACGAGACCCGCAACTTGGCGCCGCGATCCGCAAGCGGCGCAAGCAGGTGCAGATGACCCTGCAAGCGCTCTGCGACCGCTCCGGCGTTTCGGTCGGCTATCTCAGCCAGGTCGAGCGCGACAATGCCACACCGTCGCTGGGCACGCTGGCGCAGATTGCCGATGCGCTTGGCGTCGCGCTGGAATATTTCATCGCCGCGCCCAAGCCGTCAGACGGGCTGACCCGCGCCGGCCAGCGGCCGCAGTTTTCTCTGGCGCATTCCTCGCTTACCTATGAAAGCCTCGCCGCCGATTTCCCCGGCTCGGAACTGTCGAGCTATCTGCTGCATGTTCCGCCCGGCTATGTCTCGGAAACCGTGAGCCATGAGGGCGAAGAGATGATCTTTGTCCTCGAAGGCGAGATCGAACAGACCCTCGACAACCAGAGCTTTCGCATGAAGGCGGGCGATTGCCTGCATTACAGCGGCCAGACCGCCCATGCCTGGAGCAACCCGACCGAAAAGACGGCCCGCATCCTCTGGGCCGGGACATTGACCGTCCTGACCCGCGCAGGCGCTATCGAGCTCCCGGAGCTGGCACACAAGATATAGGCGCCGCAGAGCGTCCGCTGCCAGCTCTTTCACCCTGATCCAACAAGGAGACCCCCTGTGAAACATCTGAAATCCACCCTTCTGGCCAGCGTCCTGGCGCTGCCGCTGGCGGCCCCGGCGGCCTTGGCCGAAACCCCCGAAGGCGTGCTTGTCGTGGCGCAGAACATCGACGATATCGTCGCGCTCGACCCGGCCCAGGCCTATGAGTTCACCTCGGGCGAGCTGGTCACCAACCTCTATGACCGCCTGGTGCAATACGACGCCGAGGACACCACCGTCCTGGCCCCCGGCCTCGCCACGGACTGGCAGGCGGATGATGCCGCCAAGACCATCACCTTCACCCTGCGCGACGGCGCGACATTCGCCTCGGGCAACCCGGTGACCACCGAGGATGTGCTGTATTCCTTCGGCCGCGTCATCAAGCTGAACCTGACGCCGGCCTTCATCCTGGCCCAGCTTGGCTGGACCCCGGAGAATGTCGACCAGATGGTCACCGCCGAGGGCAACACCGTCAAGGTGACCTATGACGGCGATTTCTCCTCTGCCTTCGTGCTCAACGTGCTGGCCTCGCGCCCGGCCTCGATCGTCGACAGCGCGCTGGTCCAGGAGCATGAGGTCGATGGCGACATGGGCAACGCCTGGCTGAACGAAAACTCCGCCGGCTCCGGCCCCTTCACGCTCGACCGCTACGCCCCGGCGCAGATGGTGCGCATGGGCGCCAACGAAAACTATTTCAACGGCGCGCCGGAAGTCGACAGCGTGATCATCCGCCATGTCGCCGAAGCCGCGACCCAGCAGCTTTTGCTGGAACAGGGCGATGTGGACATGGCGCGCAACCTGACCCCGGATCAGATCGCCTCGATCGACAGCGAAGAAATCAAGGTCGAGACCTTTCCGCAGGCCGCCGTCCACTTCCTGTCGTTCAACCAGAAGACCGAGAGCCTGACGCCGCCGGCAGTCTGGGAAGCGGCGCGCTATCTGGTGGATTACGAGGGCATGACCAACTCGATCATCAAGGGCCAGATGGACGTGCACCAGGCCTTCTGGCCCAAGGGCTTCCCCGGCTCTTATGACGAGACGCCGTTCACCTACGACCCGGAGAAGGCCAAGGCGATCCTCGACGAGGCCGGCGTCGAGACGCCGATCACCGTTTCGATGGATGTGATCAACGCCGCGCCCTTCACCGACATGGCGCAATCCTTGCAGGCCAGCTTTGCCGACGCCGGCATCAATTTCGAAATCCTGCCCGGCACCGGTAGTCAGGTGATCACCAAGTACCGCGAGCGCAGCCACGAGGCGATGCTGCTGTATTGGGGCCCCGACTTCATGGACCCGCATTCCAACGCCAAGGCCTTTGCCTACAATTCCGACAATTCCGACGGCTCTTATGCCGCCACCACCACCTGGCGCAACGCATGGGCGGTGCCGGAGGCGCTGAACAAGAAGACCATGGCGGCGCTCTCCGAGGCTGACCCCGAGGCGCGGCTCGACATGTACCGCGAGCTTCAGAAATCGGTGCAGGACAGCTCGCCCATCGTGATCATGTTCCAGGCGGCCTATCAGGTGGCGATGGATGATGACGTGACCGGATACGTCAACGGCGCGACTTCGGATTTCGTTTATTACCGTCTGGTCGACAAGGACTGACCACAAAACCGCAGGCTGCCGGTATCCCCGGCGCCTGCCCCATTTCAGCGACACCCATCGGAGCCCGCATGACCGCCTTTCCCCGCACCGCAACCCGCCTGGCCAACCTGCGCGCCCGCATGGCCGAGACCAGCACTGATCTCGTGGCGCTCGGGCCCTCGAGCCACATGGCCTGGCTCTCGGGCGTTCACCCGCATGGCGACGAACGGCCGGTGCTGCTGCTGGTCAGCCAGAGCCACGCCGGGTTTCTGATGCCGGCGCTGAACGCCGATGCCGCGCGCCGCGACACCGACCTGCCGTTCTGCGACTGGCGTGACGACGAAGGCCCGGACGCCGCGCTTGCCGCCCTGCTTGCCGCCTGCGACGCCACCGGCCCGGGCCTGTCGGTAGTGCTGGACGAGACCATGCGCACCGATTTCGCCCTGCGCCTGCTCGACGCGATGGACAGCCCCCGGCGCCGCTTTACCGAAGACACCGTCGGAGCGTTGCGCGCCGCCAAGGACGCCGGCGAAGACGCGGCGATCAAGGCCGCGCATCTGCTGAACGACAGCGCCGTCAAGGCCGCCTTTGCCGCCCTCGAGGAGGGCATCACCGAGCGCGAGGTGGTCGAATTGATCCAGGACCACTACAAGGCCAATGGTGCCAGCCTGGTGTTCTGTTCGGTCTGCTTCGGCGCCTCTTCCGCCTTTCCGCATCACACGCCGGGCGAGACCCCTCTCTCGCCGGATACGGCCGTGCTGATCGACACCGGCTGCCGGCTGAACGGCTATCCCTCGGACATGACGCGCTGCGGCTTCTTCGGCACGCCGGGCGAGGAATACACCAAGGTTTTCAATGTCGTGGAGGACGCGGTACAAGCCGCGCTGGAGGCGGCCAAGCCCGGCGTGCCGGCGCGTGACATCGACAAGGCCGCCCGCGAGGTGATCGCGGCGGCGGGCTATGGCGACCGCTTCCTGCACCGCACCGGCCACGGGCTGGGCATCGACGTGCACGAGCCACCCTATATCGCCGCCAATTCCGACGCGGTGCTGGCCGAGGGCAATGTCTTTTCGATCGAGCCCGGCATCTACATCAGCGGCGCCTTTGGCATTCGTCTGGAGGAAATCGTGATCCTGCGCGAAGACGGGCCCGAGATCTTCTCGGAAATGCCGCGCGACATGGTGCGCCCCGGCTGATCGGCGGCTGTCTCTGACGGAAATGACGGCGCCCCGCGGCGCCGTCGTCCTGCTCACGCCAGCTTTTCGGCGATCCGGTGCAAGAGCTTCTCGTGATCGGCATCGAAATTGCGAATGCCTTCGGCGAGTTTCTCGGTGGCCATGGCATCGGCATTCATCTTCCAACGGAACCGCGCCTCGTCGACTGCAAGCCGCGCGCGGCCAGTGGCCTTTTCCGGCGTCAGCATCCGCTTCAGCTCGGCCGTCTCGGCGTCAAGCTCTTGCAGCAGCCCCGGCGAAATCGTCAGCCGGTCACAGCCGGCCAGCGCCTTGACCTGGCCGATATTGCGAAACGAGGCCCCCATGACGATGGTCTCGATTCCGTTGGATTTATAGTAGTCGTAGATTTCGCGCACCGAGAGCACGCCGGGATCTTCCTGGGCCGCAAAGGCGCGGCCGTCGCGGGCAGTGTGCCAATCGGTGATCCGGCCGACAAACGGCGAAATCAGCGCCACACCCGCATCGGCGCAGGCGGCGGCTTGGGTGAGCGAAAAGAGCAGCGTCAGATTGCAATCCGTCCCCTCCTGCTGGAGGATTTCGGCCGCGCGGATGCCCTCCCAGGTGGCGGCCAGCTTGATGAAGAGCCTGTCACGTCCGACGCCGCGCTCGGCATAGGCGGCCACCAGCGCCCGCGCCTTGGCGACCGAGGCCGCGGTGTCGAACGACAGCCGCGCGTCCACCTCGGTCGATACCCGGCCCGGCACCAGCTTGGCCAGTTCGACGCCAACCCCGACGGTCAGCGCGTCAGCGATCTCGAGCGGTGTTTTCCCGGCCCCTCGTCCGGCCTCGATTTCCCGCGCCACCAGCTCTTCGAACGCCGGCATCTGAAGCGCCTTCAGGATCAGGCTGGGATTGGTGGTGCAGTCGACCGGTTTCAACGCCCGGATCGCGGTGACATCGCCGGTATCGGCAACGACGGTCGTCATCTGCCGCAATTGGCTCAGGCTGGTTTGCATCAAGTCTCTCCATTGATCATTGGGGCCGCGCTGGTCTCACCCCTGACTCTCGGCCAGCGAAAAGGTCACATCGGCGGGCAGGCACGCCGCGAGGATGCGGCGCGCGTTCGGCAGGTCGTTGCTTTCGGCCCGGGCCAGCGCCGCGTCGGGCGAATGGTCGTGATCGAGCCAGCGCTGCACCAGTCGGTCGCGCAGCACGTCGCCCGGCGTGTCGAGCCAGACCGACAGATCCCAGAGCGGCGCGAGCGCGGACCAGGGCGCCTCATTGAACAGCAGGTAATTGCCCTCGATGATCGCCACGTCGCATTCGGCCTCGATCACGGCAGCGCCGGCGATGGCCAGGTCGCGGCTCCGGTCGAACAGCGGATAGACAACCTCGCCACCGTCCTTCAGCCGCCGGATGAGATGAATGAAGCCATCGGCATCAAAGGTTTCCGGCGCGCCTTTGCGTGGCAGCAGGCCGCGGGCGGCGAGAATCTCGTTGTCGAGGTGAAAGCCGTCCATCGGGATGGCGCGCGCGCTGCGGCCGGCCTCGTTGACCGCCGCCGTCACATTGGCGGCAAGGATGGATTTGCCCCCGGCCGGCGCGCCGGCAATGGCGACCAGCCAGCGGCCGGGCTTTTTCGGCAGGCCAGCGATGCGCTGGGCCAGATCGGCAATCTTGCTCTGGGGAAAGGTGTCGGGCGTGATCATCTTCGGCGTCCGCTGGTTCGGCCCCGGCCGCCAGGCGACGACTCGGGCATTATGTGATCCGTCGATCACGGGTGGCTATGTATGCCAGAGTTGGGTCGTGAGTCAATTATTAATTCCTTCGAAAGTAATAATTGAGAGTAACACCACGGTCTTCTCTTGCCAATCCGCCAAGAGCTCCTACTATGCAGGCGGGAGCCAAACGAGGCAGACCAGACGGGGCAGAATCGTGAAGAATCAAACCGATACAGGGCCCGGAAGCCCGGCGTCAGCTCGCGAGGCGCTGCTGCGCTCCAACCCGCAAAAGGGTTCCAACCAGGTTGCCGTGCGCGACTATAACGAGCGGCTGATCCTGCAACTGATCCGTAGCCACGGCGAGCTGACCAAGGCCGAGGCGACTCAGGCGACCGGATTGTCCCCCAATGCGGTCTCGGTGATTTTCCGAACGCTGGAAGAGGAAAACCTCCTGATCCGCGGCACGCCTCAGCGCGGCAAGATCGGCCAGCCGTCGGTCCCGGCCCGGATCAACCCCGACGCGCGCCACTATCTCGGGCTGCGGATCGGGCGCCGGGGGTTCGACCTTGCCATCGTGGACTTTGCCGGTGCGCTGCGCGCGGTGCAGCACGACTTTCACCAATATCCCACGCCGGAGCGCAGCATCGCCTTTGTCAAAAGCGCCCTGCCGAAAGTGCTTCGCCGCGCCGGTCTGCACAAATCGGACATCTCGGGATTGGGCATTGCCATGCCCTGGGAACTCTGGAGCTGGACCGAGGAATTCGGCGCGCCGAGAGAAGAGATGGCGCGGTGGAAGTCGGTCGATATCCGGAGCGAAATAAGCCGGCTGGTGCCCTTTCCCGTCAGCATCGCCAATGATGCCACCGCCGCCTGCACCGGCGAATTGATGCATGGCGCGCATCTCGGACAATCCGACTTTGTCTATTTCTTTGTCGGCACCTTTGTCGGCGGCGGTATCGTTCTGAACTCCGGCATCTTTTTCGGCCGCCGGGGCAACGCCGGCGGCTTTGGGCCGCTGCGCGTGCCCGGCCGCCCCGGACGCGACCGGCTGGTCGATCACGCCTCGCTGACGGTGCTTGAGGAAATGCTGCGCGACGCCGGAGAAGACCCGGGCCGGGTGGCGCGCGATTCGTCCGTCTGGAAGGATTGTCCCGGGCCGGTTCAGGCCTGGATCGAGATCGCGGCGCATGGGCTGGCGCATGCCGCGGTGTCGTCGCTGGCATTGATCGATTTCGATGCGGTGGTGATCGACGGCGCCTTTCCCGAACATGTCCGCCGGGCGCTGGTGGCAGAGGTGAACCGCCAACTTGACGGCATGGACCTGCAAGGCGTGCTGCGGCCGGACTGCGAGGCCGGGCGGCTGGGCGGCATGGCCCGGGCAATCGGCGCCGCGACCCTGCCAATGTACCAGGATTACGCCATCAACCAGAACACCCTGATGCGGACCGGCCCGGCGCCGACGCAGCCGCCCGCGTCCTGAGATTCGGCGCTGCATGGCGCGGCACTGGCCGGCCGTGCGGTCACACCATCATCCGGCGCGGGTCTTCCAGCAGCCCGCAAAGATACCGCATGAACCTGGCCGCATCGGCACCGTTGATCACCCGGTGATCGTAACTGAGATCGAGCGGCAGCATCGGCACCGGGCGCGGGGTGTCATCCTGCCAGAGCGTGGCGGTCTCGGTGCGGGAAATGCCCAGAATTGCCACCTCCGGCGGATTGACGATCGGCGTGAACCCCGTGCCGCCGATGCCCCCGAGCGAGGAGACGGTCATCGAGGCGCCGCCCATCTCCTCGGGCCCGATCCTGCGGTCCTGCGCCCGCGCGGCGAGGTCTGATATCTCGCCGGCGATCTGCCAGAGACCTGCCCTGTCGACGTCGCGCAGCACCGGCACCATCAGCCCATAGGCGGTGTCGACGGCAATGCCGACATGCACATAATCCTTCAGAACCAGCGTCTTGCCATCAGGGCTAAGCGAGGCGTTGAACCGCGGAAAGGCGCGCAAGGCCCGTGCCAGCGCCTTGATGTGGAACGCCAGCGCGGTCAGCTTAATATTGCGCTCCTGCGCCTCGGTTTTCAGCGTCCTGCGAAAACCTTCGAGAGCGGTGATATCGGCCCGGTCGTGATGCGTGACCTGCGGGATCATCGCATTGGCCGCGGCCAGATTGGCCGCCGCCGCCCGGGCAAAGCGGCTTGTCGGCTCTTCGGCGACCGCGCCAAAGGCGGCGTGATCCACCTCCCAATAGCCGCTTTCGCCCGAGGGCGCGGTGGCGCGCGAGGGGCGTTCCAGATCCTCGCGGGCGATGGTGGTCCGGCCCAGATCCTGCGCCAGTGTCTTCAGGTCGATTCCCCGTTGCAGGGCCAGCGCCCGAACCGAGGGGGCTGCGATAAAATCCGTCATTTCCGCCCCCTACCAGCTTGCCGAGATATACTGGGTTTCCATGAATTCGAGCATGCCCTCGTGCCCGCCTTCGCGGCCCAGCCCGGATTGCTTGACCCCGCCAAAGGGCCCCGCCGGGTCCGACACCAGACCGCGATTGAGCCCGACCATGCCATAGTCGAGCCGCTCGCAGACCTGCATTCCGCGTCTGAAATCCTCGGTGAAGACATAGGCCACCAGCCCGTATTCGGTGTCATTGGCGCGGGCGATCACCTCGTCCTGATCGGTGAAGGTCTGTATCGCGGCGACCGGGCCGAAGATCTCGTCATGGACACAATCCGCATCCGGCGCGACATTGGTCAGCACCGTGGGCGGATAGAAAAAGCCGGGGCCCTCTGGAACCTTGCCGCCCAGTCGCAATTCGGCGCCCCGGGCCATCGCATCCTCGACAAATGCCGCCACCTTGTCGCGGGTAGCGGCATTGACCAGCGGGCCGACGTCGATGTCCGCCTCGAGACCGTTGCCGACCTTCAGAGCGGCCATCCGTGCGGTGAGTTGCGCGGTGAAGGCCTCGGCCACCTCCGCATGCACATAGATCCGGTTGGCGGCGGTGCAGGCTTCGCCGAGATTGCGCATCTTGGCCAGCATGGCGCCAGCGACGGCGGTTTCCATGTCGGCATCCTCAAAGACGATCAAGGGCGCGTTGCCGCCCAGCTCCATCGCCGGCTTCAGCACCTGGTCGGCGGCGGATTTCAACAGCTTGCGGCCCACGCCGGTGGAGCCGGTAAAAGAGATCACCCGCACCCGCGGATCATGCAGCATGTGATCGACCAGCGCGCCGCTGCCAGTCGTCGGCAGCACGTTGACAAGGCCCGGCGGCACACCCGCCTCTTCCAGCAGCGGCATCAGCGCCAGCATGGTCAGCGGCGTTTCCGAGGCCGGCTTGATGATCACGCCACATCCCGCAGCCAGCGCCGGGGCGATCTTGCGGGTGCCCATGGCCGCCGGATAGTTCCAGGGCGTGACCAGTACGGCAAGCCCGACGGGTTTGTGCTGAACCACGATCCGCGCGCCGGAGGCCGGGGCCCGGGTGATCAGCCCGTCGGCGCGCACCGCTTCCTCGGCGAACCAGCGAAAGAACTCGGCGGCATAGCCCGCCTCGCCCATCGCATCGGCCCGCGCCTTGCCGTTTTCCCGGGTGATCAACCGGGCGAAGGCCTCCTGTCGCGCGGTCATCAGCTCCCACGCCTTGCGCAGCACTTCCGAGCGGTCGCGCGGGGTGCGGGCGGCCCAGTCCTTCATCGCGGCCTCGGCCGCGTCGAGCGCCGCATCGGCATCGGCGATCTCGGCCGAGGCGACCGAGGCCAGAACCCGTTCATCGGCCGGATTGATGACGTCGAACCGCGCGCCGCCGGCGCCCGGCACCCAGCGTCCGTTGATATAGAGATCGGTGCATTCCATGTTGGCCTCCATGGCTCAGAGCAGGTGGCGGAGTGGCTGTTCCATCCGGCCCGCGAATTCGGAAACAAGCGCCACGGCATCCGCCGCGCCCAGTTGATCCCCGGCGCATTCCAGCGTGACGACATGACCGCCGCCCGAGGGCGTCAGGGTCAGAACCGGCGCGTCCTCGGCCCCGAGGGCGAGGCTGCTGATCCGGCTGAGCCGCAGATCCCGCAAGCGAAGGTCGGGCACGGCATCGGGCGGCGCCTCTGACACGCCCGACAGCGGACCGGCGGCGGTGACATAGAACCGGGTGGCGCCGAGGCGCTCGACCGCGACGATCGCGCCCGGCTTGCCCAGGCTTGCCGCCGCCATGCCGGCGAGCAGCGCCGCCGGGTCCGTCAGCCCGGCGCTGTCGGCGGCCCAGGCGGCGAAATCGGCAAATCCGTCGGCCGGGATCTCGGCGGTGAGACGTCGCGACACCGCCGGCGCCGCCTCGGCACTTGCGGCGGGCAGCGCCCGCAGCACCTCGAGATCGGCGACGTGATAGGGCTGCGGATGGCCGGCCCGGGCCAGGCGCGACAGGTCGAGCCCCTGTTCCAGCGCCAGACGCCGGGCCTTGGGTGAAGCGAGAATACGGCCGGTCCGCGAAGCCGGCGGCGACGTTTGCGCCGGCGCGTTGGACTTCGCCTTTGCTGGCGCCGGCGAAGGCGATTTTTCCGTCGGCTCCACCTTGGCCGCCGGAACCGCGCCACGGCTCTTCTGCACCGGGGTGCCGGGCTTTTCCGCCACGATCACCGCGATGGTCTCGCCGACCGGCGCCTCTTCTCCGGCCTCGGCCAGCAGCGCCGCGACGTAGCCGTCGAATCCGGCCTCGACCTCCATTGTGGATTTGTCGGTCTCGACTTCGAACAACACGTCCCCGGCGGCAACCTGCTCGCCCGGCGCCTTGTGCCAGGCGACGATCACCCCGCTGTCCTGCGCCATGCCAAGCGCCGGCATGATCACGTTGTCGCCCTCGGGCACGGGCTCCGGCGTGACGGATGGCGCCGAACCGGAACCCTCAGCGCCCTGCCCCGCGTCAGAGCTCGCGCCGATCAGCGCGATCACCTCGCCCACCGGCACCTCGGCCCCGGCCTCGGCGCCGATATGGGTGACAAAACCCTCGGCGCCGGCGGGAACCTCCATCGTCGCCTTGTCGGTCTCGACCTCGAACAGCACGTCATCGGCGGCGACCGCCTCGCCCAGTGCCTTGTGCCAGGCGACAATCACCCCGCTGTCCTGCGCCATGCCGAGCGCCGGCATGATCACCTCATGCGGGGGCAGACCCGAGGTTTCATTCCGCGGCATGGATCATCTCCCCCGCCATCAGCTTGCGCGCCTGCGCCGCCACGCCCTCGGGGGTCGGCACGGTGATATCCTCGAGCGCCGGCGAGAACGGCACCGGCACATCCATCGCCCCCATGCGCAGCACCGGCGCGTCGAGGTGATAAAATGCCTGTTCATTGATCCGGGAGGCGATCTCGCCGGTCACCCCGTAACTCTGGTGGCCTTCGTCCACCACGATCACGCGCGAGGTCTTGCGTGCGGATGCCAGCAGCGTCGCCTCGTCCAGCGGCACGATGGTGCGCGGGTCGATCACCTCGGCGCTGATCCCCTCCTGGGCGAGGAGATCGGCGGCGGCTTCGCAGACCTGCACCATCGACGAGGTGCCGATCAGGGTGATATCACGGCCCTCGCGCTTGATATTGGCGGCGCCGAAGGGGATCAGGAATTCCTCCTCCGGCACCGGAGCCTTGTCGTTGTACATCAGCTTGTCTTCGAAGATCACCACCGGATTGTCGTCGCGGATGGCGGTCTTCATCAGCCCCTTGGCCTCATAGGCCGACGAGGGCATGGCGACCTTGAGCCCCGGTATATGCGCAACCAGCGCATGCAGCGACTGGGAATGCTGCGCCGCCGAACGGCGGGTGGCGCCAAGATTGGTGCGCAGCACCAGCGGCACGTTCAGCTTGCCGCCCGACATGTAATGGGTTTTCGCTGCCTGATTGCAGAGCTGATCCATGATCAGATAGATGAAATCGCCGAACATCAGGTCGACGACGGGCCGCGTGCCGGTCATCGCCGCGCCAACGGCGAGGCCCATGAAGCCCGGCTCGGCGATCGGCGTATCCACCACCCGCGCGGTGCCGAACTCCTCGACCAGACCCGAGAGCACCTTGAACGGCGTGCCGGCCTCTGCCACATCTTCGCCAATGATGAACACGCGCTCGTCGCGGCGCATTTCCTCGGCCAGGGCTTCGTTCACGGCCTGGGACAGGGTGATTTGTCGCATCGGTTCCTCCTCAGGCCGGGCTGCGCGCCAGCGCGTGTGTCACATCGGTGTAGACATGCATGTCCACCTCGGAGACGTCGGGGTATCGGGCCGCCAGCGCATATTCGACGGCGGCGGTTGCATCGGCCTTGATCTCTTCGTTCATCGCCTCGATCTCGTCTTCGCCGGCGATGCCTTCCTCGACCAGCCAGGATCGGAACCGGATGATCGGGTCGCGATTGTCCTTCCAGTCCTTCTCTTCGTCCTTGGAGCGGTAATATTCGCGGTTGATGTCGCCCACGTGGTGACCGTGATAGCGATAGGTCATCAGCTCCAGAAAGAACGGCCCTTCGCCCTTGCGGGCGCGTTCGACCAAGGTGCGGGTCAGCGCATTGACCGCCAGCACATCCTGCCCATCGACCTGATGCGCCTCGATGCCGAAGGCCTCGGCGCGGGCGCAGATCGAGCCGGCGGCGATTTCCTCGGTCCGGGTATATTCGGAATAGCCGTTGTTTTCGCAGGCATAGATCACCGGCAGGTGCCAGAGCGCGGCCATGTTCATCACCTCGTACATCAACCCCTGCGCCGTGGCGCCATCGCCGAAGAAACAGACGGTGACGTCGTCGCGGCCCAGCAGTTTGGCGGTAAAGGCCGCGCCGGTGGCGATGCCCATCGAGCCGCCGACAATGGCATTGGCGCCGAGGTTGCCATTCGACTGGTCGGCGATATGCATCGAGCCGCCCTTGCCGCGGCAATAGCCCTCTTCCTTGCCCAGAAGCTCGCAGAACATCTCGCGGAATGCCGCGCCCTTGGCGACGCAATGGCCGTGGCCGCGATGGGTCGAGGTGATCTTGTCGGTCACCTTCAGCGCCTCGCAGATGCCCACGGCGACGGCTTCCTCGCCGGAATACATATGGGTCAGCCCCGGCATCTTGGCCGAGAGGTAAAGCTTGTTCGCATTGTCCTCGAAGGTGCGGATGCGCACCATCTGGCGGTACATGCGCAGGTAGTCTTCGGTGTTGGTTTTCTTGGTCATAATGTCCCCCTGCGGCGCGCCGGTCAGTAGCGGTTGGCGATCGGCAGGTCTTGCGCCGGAAAGAGCGAGATCACCTCGCAGCCGGTGTCGGTCACCACCACCTCTTCCTCGATCCGCGCGGCGGAAAAGCCGTCGGCGGCGGGGCAATAGGTCTCGAGCGCAAAGACCATGCCGGTCTGGATTTCCATCGGGTTGTCGAGCGAGACCGCGCGCGAGATGATCGGGCGTTCGTGCAGCGCCAGCCCCAGCCCGTGACCGAATTGCAGGCCGAAGGCCGACAGCTCGTCGGGAAAGCCGAATTCATGCGCCTTGGGCCAGAGCCGAGCCACCTGATCGGTCGTCACCCCCGGCTTGATCGCTTCGATCGAGGCGTCGATCCATTCGCGCGCCTTGACATAAGCATCCTGCTGCGCGGGCGTCGACGTGCCGATATTGAAGGTCCGGTAATAGCAGGTGCGATAGCCCTGATAGGATTGCAGGATATCGAAAAACGCCTGATCGCCGGGGCGGAACAGCCGGTCGGTGAAATTATGCGGATGCGGGTTGCAGCGCTCGCCGGAAATGGCGTTGATCGCCTCGACATCGTCCGACCCCATCTCGTAGAGCAGCTTGTTCGACATCGCGACGATGTCATTCTCGCGGATGCCCGGTTTCAGCTCTTCGTAGATCATGTGATAGACGCCATCGACCATGCTGGCTGCCTGGGTCAGAAGCTGGATCTCGTCCCAGTTCTTGATCTCGCGGGCGCCGAGCATGATCTGCTGGCCGTCGACCACGTTGAGCCCGGCCTCCTTGAGCGCGTGAAACATCGCCGTTTCGGCATAATCCACCCCCACCGGCATATCCTTCATGCCGGCGTCCTCGATCAGCCCGGCAATCTCTTCGGCGTATTTCTTCATCAACCCGAAGCTGGGCGGGATCGTGCCCCGCATGCCGACGACACCGGCGCGGCAATGATCGGGGATCAGCCAGTCCGAGAACTTCTTGTGGTGCACCGCGGCGGAACCGAAATCCCAGACGTAAGGCGCGTCGTCGCCGGTCAGCAGGCAGAAACGGCACATCTTGTCGCGTTCCCATTCGCCGATCTTGGTGGCCGAGACATAGCGGATGTTGTTGACGTCAAACAGCAGAAGCGAGCCGGCATCGCTGGCCTGGAGCGCCTGACGGGTGCGGCTCAGCCGGTAGCGGCGCAGGCGGTCGTGGTCGATCCGGCGTTCGAAATCCACCGAGGAAAACCCCAGGGCAGGCAGGCGGCCTTGCCATTGCCAGTTGGGGTCAAGGTCCTGCGGGGTGAGGACATTGGGGGTCAGGGCGCGGTTCATGGCAATACTCCTTGGGGCGCGTGGCGGCACGCACCGGATGGTCGGTCTGTGGCGGAAAGGGCGGCGGCGCTGACGTCGCTCAGGGCGTCACTGGATGCACCAGCCGCCGTCGATGTGGATCATCTGGCCGGTCATGTAGTCGCTGTCGTCGCTGGCCAGAAAGGACGCGGTGCCAGTAATGTCCTCGGGATAGGACACCCGCTTGATCTGAAGCGCGTCGCGCACGATGTCGTCATAGGCCTGGCCCTCGCGCTCCTTGAAGCCGATGTCCACGAGGTCCTTGTCGAGCTGTTCCCAGAGCGGCGTCACCACCACGCCGGGCGCATAGCCATTGACGGTGATCTTGTGCTCCGAGAGCCCCAGCGCGCCGCAATGGGTCAGCGCCAGACAGCCGTATTTGGAGGTGCAATAAACTGTCACATCGACCAGCGGCTTGCGCGAGGCGATGGAGCCGACGTTGATGATCTTGTAGGGGTGATCCTCCATCGGGCCCTGGGCGATCATCTGGCGGGCGGTTTCCTGCATGCCAAGCCACATCGCCTTGGTGTTGACGTTCATGATCATGTCCCAGTTGTCTTCGTCGATATCCATGAAGAACCGGGGCTTGTTGAGACCAGCATTGAAGAGCCCGACGTTGATCGACCCGAAGGCCTCGACCGTGGCTGCGACGGCGGCGGCATTGTCGGCGCGCCGGGTGACATCGGCGCTGACCGCGATCGCCCGGCCGTTTCCGGCGGCGTTGATCTGATCGGCCATCTCCTGCGCCGCATCACCGTCGAGATCGGCGATGCAGACATTGGCGCCCTGCGCGGCGAAGGCTTCGGCATTGGCCGCGCCCATGCCACGGGCGGCGCCGGTGATCAGGATGTTCTTGCCTTTCAGGCGGTCGGGGTCCATGGCTCTCTCCTCCTCAGATCAGGATGGTCCGGTTGTGTGGATCAGCGCCTCGGCCCGCTCCTGGGCGCGGCGCAGCGCATCGCGCGGCGCGGTCAGCCCGCGCAGCATGTCGTGGAATTCCTCGCCGCAGATCTGGATGATGCCGGTGATCTCGGGCACCGGCGGGCGCGGCCAGAATTGCAACTCGTCGCGCCAGGACATGGCGTCCACCGCCTCGAAGATCGGCGAGGCGCGGCGCACTTCGGCATCGGAAGCCACGGAATAGCGCGGGTTGGTGCGGCTGCCGTTCTGGACAAAGAGCTTCTGCGCCTCGGGGCTGGTAAAGACGCGCAGCGCCTCGGCCGCGGCCGGCACCCGCTCGGGGGCCAGATTGGCCGGGATGCCCATCACATAGCCGCCCACCGGCGCCACGTTGGTGGCGCCCGGCCCGTGCGGATGCGGCAGATAGCCGGTCTGGCCATAGGCCGGCGACGAGGGATCAAGCTCGAAATAGGGGGCGAGCAGGGTGTAGCCATAGGCCATGGCGATCTTGCCGGCGGCAAAGGGCCGCACCCGTTCGTACCAGGACATCGACAGAATGTCGGGCGGCGAATAGCGCAGCAGCTCCATCAGGAAGTCCGCCGCCAGCAGCCCCTTGTCGGTGTCGATGGTGACGCGATAGCCGCGGTCGGCCAGCCCGTCGGTGTCAAAGCCGCCGGCAGCTTCCGGCAGATCGAGCACCGGCTGGCCGAAATCCGCCAGAGTCATCAGGAAGGTATGGCCAAGCGCGGTGCCCCGGGCCGCGTTCCAGGCGATGCCATAGCGGCCTTTCTGCGGGTCGTGCATCCGCCGCGCGGCCTCGAGCAGCTGGTCGGTCGTGCCCGGCGGTTCCAGCCCGGCCTCAGCAAAGAGGTCGCGGCGATAGAACAGCAGCTCGGGCGTGGTCTGGGCGGGCACGCCATAAGGCCGGCCACCCCAATGGGCCGCCTTCCAGCCGGCGGTGTGAAAATCGGCCGGATCGACGGCCGCGACATCGATCACGTCATCCAGCGGCATCAGAACCGACTTGTCGGCAAATTCGCCAACCCAGGGCAGATCGAGCGCGATGATGTCATAGCGGCTCGCCTTGCGTTCGGCATTGCGCAAGGCTTCCTCGCGCAGCCGGTCGATTGAAAAGGCGCGCTGGTGAATCTGCGTGCCGATCACCTGTTCAAACTGGCGTTTGAGGTTCTCCATCACCATGAAGGTCGGGTCGCCATGCACGAGCACCCGAATGCCGCCCGCCACCTTCAACGGCTCGGGCAGTACCTGGATCGGCGGAATCGAACGGGCGGTCATGTAAGAGCCGCCAAAGTAATAGTCGCGGTCCTCGGCGGCCTTGGCCCCGGAGCCGAAATAGGTCTCGGTCAGCCGGCGCACCCGGCCCGAGATCCGGGTCCATTGATCCATCATCTTGTCGCTGGGATGCATCGAGAAGCTCTTGCCCGACTTGGTGCGCGGCCGCTGGTCGATCAGCCCGGCATCGATCATCTCCTTCAGCCGCCGGCTGGCGGTGGCATAAGGCACATTGGCGGCGGCGATCAGCGAGGTGGGCGTGACGATCTTGGCCTCCAGGTGCCCCTTGATCACATGCAGCGCCATGCGGAACACCGGGTTCGGGGCGTTGAGCTCGATGGTGTGGTCGAGCTCGTCGCTGCAATCCTCCAGATAGGACAGAATCTGAAGCATCTCGCCCGAGGCAAGCTGGGTCTGCATGCGGGTGTCCGTATGTGTGCCCATTGCATTCATCTCGGGAGACCAGCCCTTTCGTGTCGCCTGGGGCCTTCCGGCCGCGGTTTCGCTCAATTTGGATGATCTGGATTTGCCCATGCCATCACCTCCCGCAGATTGTTCAACTTGATCGTTGCAGCGTATCGCGAAATTATCCAATTTGGATATGCAGGCACTCATTTTGGACATTTTCGCTAAGTTCCCGAACCGGGAGACGGCGCACTCTGTCGTCAGTCGTCCGGCGCACCGGATGATGATTCCCCGAGGAGGAGGGGGATTGGCCTTGTCACAGGCCGTGAACGAGACAACCCGGGAGGAGACCCAAATGACACTTCGCAGAGTTCTTGCCGCGTCCGCCGCCACTGCCGCGCTTGCCGGTGCCGCGTTCGCGGGCGGCCATGGCGGCTACAAGATCGGCATCACCCAGAACAACGTCGGCGTCGACAGCTACCAGACCACCTACGAAAAATCGTTCATTGCCGCGGCCGAGGCCAACCCCGACGTCGAAGCCGTGGTGCTCGACGCCGGCGGCGACGTCGCGCGCCAGATCGCCCAGATGGAAGACCTGATCCAGCAGGAGGTCGATGCCATCATCATCTGGCCGACCAATGGCGAGGCGGTGATCCCCGCCGTCCGCAAGGCGCACAAGGCCGGCATCCCGGTGATCGTGACCAATTCCAACATCGCAGAGGAAGGTTTCGATTTCGTGGCCTCCTTCTCGGGCCCCGACAATATCACCCAGGGCTCGCGCTCGGCCGAGATCATGTGCGACAAATTCAAGGAGATGGGCATCGAAGACGAGGCCCGCGTGGTGCAGATCTCGGGCCAGCCCGGCTATACCACCGCCATCGAGCGCCAGAAGGGTTTTGACGACCGCCTGCCCGAGGTCTGCCCGAACGTGACATTAGTCGAGACCCAGCCGGGCGACTGGAACCGCGAGAAATCGCAGAAGGTGATGGAAGCCTTCCTGGTCAAATACGATGACATCGACGGTGTCTATTCCGGCGACGACAACATGGGCGTCGGCGCCCTGAATGCCGCCAAGGCTGCCGGCCGCGACGGCATCATCTTTGTCGGCGCCACCAATTTCTCGGTCGGCTACGAGGCGATGGAGCGTGGCGAATACTGGGGGTCGATCTACCAGTCGCCGGTGGACGACGCCGAAGCCGCGCTGAAGACCGCGGTCGATGTGCTCGAGGGCAAGGAGGTGCCTTTCCTGAACTACTTCGACACGCCGAAGATCACCCAGGACAACATGGGCGACTACACCAAACCGGTGTTCTGAGGCCTTCAGGGTCTGCCTCGGGCGCGGCCTTGGCCCGCGCCCGTTTTCACCGAACGTTGTCACCCCAGGGAGGCGAGCATGGGCCGAGTGTCGAACCGTTCCTGCATCGTGACCGGCGCCGCGCGCGGTATCGGCCGGGCCATCGGCGAAGCGCTGCTCGACGAGGGCGCAGACGTCTGCTTTGCCGATATCAACGGCGATCTGGTGCAACAGGTCGCCGACCGGAACGCGCCGCGCGCCGCCGAGACCGGCGGCAAGGTGACCTGGGCCGCCGTTGATGTCGCCGACCGCGCCCAGGTGCGCGCCATGATCGACAAGGCGGTGGCCGTCTTCGGAAAGCTCGACGTCAAGTTCAACAATGCCGGCGTCAACAAGCCGATGAATTTTCTCGAAGTAACCGAGGACAACTGGAATTTCATCATGCGCGTCAACGGGCTGGGCTGCATGATCGGCATGCAGGAGGCGGCCAAGCAATTCATTCGTCAGGGCACGCCGGGCAAGATCATCAACACCGCCTCTATCGCCAGCCGCCAGGGGTTTGACAATGTCGCGCCCTATTGCGCCAGCAAATGGGGCGTTGTTTCGCTGACCCAATCCGGCGCGCGCGATCTGGCGAAACATGATATCACCGTCACGGGTTTTGCGCCGGGCGTCGTGGCCACCGAAATGTGGGAAGAGGTCGACCGCGACCTGCTGGCCATCGGTGCGGCGCAGAAACCGGGCCAGGCGATGGAGGAGTTTTCCGCCGAGATCCTCCGGGGCCGCGTCGCCAGGCCGGAGGACATCACCGGCACGACAACTTTTCTGGCCTCGCGCGACAGCGATTACATGACCGGCCAGATCGTGATGATCGACGGCGGCATGACTTTGGTCTGAGCGGGGCGCTCCGCAGGCAGGGGCGCCACCGCTCGGCTGGTTGAAAGGAACGGCGCCGGGAGCGCGCCGCAGGGGAGGACCGCATGACAAGCGTCACCAAGACACAGATCGGGGGCTTTCTGGCCCGCCAGGGCATCCTGGTGGCCTTCGCGCTCTTTATCATCGGGTTCACGCTGGCCAATCAGCGCTTTCTGGACCCTGACAACATCCTGGGCGTGGTCCGGTCCTCGGCCATTCTCGGCGTCATGGCGCTGGGGGTGACCTTCGTGGTCATCAGCGGCAATCTCGACCTGTCGGTCGGTTCGATGATGTCGTTCTCGACCATCGTGGTGCTCGACCTGCACGACAAGCTCGGCCCGACGCTGGCAATCCCGGCGATGTTCGCCATGACCCTCTGCCTCGGCGCCTTCATCGGCTTTCTGGTGGGCTATCTCAAGCTCAACTCGCTGATCGTCACTCTGGGCATGCTCTCGGCGATCCACGGGCTGACGCTGACCTATTCCGGCGGCCAGAACATGGACATCGCCGACAAGGCGGGAACCTGGTTTTCGGTCTTCGGCCAGGGCGAGGCCCTGGGCATCCCGGTGCCGATCCTGATCTTTCTGCTGCTGGCCGCCGTGCTGGGAACAATCCTGGCTAGGACGCCCTTCGGCCGCAAGGTCTATGCGGTGGGCGGCAATGGCACTGCGGCCACCTTTTCCGGCATCCGACGGGCGCGCGTGGTCTTCGCCTGCTACCTGATGTCGGCCTTCTGCGTGGCCACCGCCGGGCTGATCCAGGCCAGCCGTTCGCTGGGCTCGCAGAACACCGTCGGCCAGGGGCTGGAGCTGGAGGTTCTGGCGGCGGTGATCCTTGGCGGCGCATCGCTTCTGGGCGGGTCGGGCACGATCTTCAAGACCGTGATCGGCGTGCTGATCCTGGGCTTCATCCAGAACGGCCTGCTGCTGGTCGGCCTGCAATTCTATGTCCAGTATGTGGTGACCTGGGTGATCATCATCCTCGCCGTCTGGCTCGATGTCGCGGCCAAACGCGGCAAGCTCTTGTCGCCGATCGCCTGAAGGAGGATGACCATGCAACCCGGAACGCTTTCGACCTTTCTCAAGCGCGGCGCCATCTGGGGCTTTATCGTGCTCGAGCTGATCTTCTTTTCGGTGGCGGGCGAGTTCCTGTCGCTGAGCGAAAAGGCCTTCATGGATTTCGACAACATGCTGCTGCTGTTCAAGCAGTCGGCGCCGATCGGCATCATCGCCATGGGCATGACGGTGATCATGATCAACGGCAATATCGATCTCTCGGTCGGCGCCACCTATGCAATCTGCGCTATCGTGCTTCTGGATGCGATGAGCTGGCCGGTCTTTGCCGGTCTCGGCGATGCGGTGATCCCCGTGGCCTGGCTGCTGGCGCTGCTGACCGGCGTCGCCCTGGGCGCGCTGAACGGGCTGATCGTCTGGAAAACCGGGGTCGATGCCTTCATCGTCACCCTCGGCTCGATGCTCGGCTATCGCGGGCTGGTCTTCATGTACAACGGCGAACAGCCGACCTCGCATCTCAACTGGACATTGGTGGATTTCGCCGAGGCGCAGTTTCTCTGGCTGCACACGGCCACCTGGTTTCTGCTGATCGTGACGGCGGTGATCTGGTTCCTGATGAACCGCACGGTGCACGGCCGCAACGCCTATGCCATCGGTGACAACCGCGAAGCGGCAGTCAATGCCGGTATCCGGGTCGGGCCGCACATGATGATCAACTTCATGATCATCGGCTTTCTGGCGGCGCTCTCGGCAGTGGTGTTCTATTCCGAAAGCGGCTCGGTCAATCCCAATGACGGCGAGCTCTACGAGCTCTGGGTGATCACGGCCGTGGTGCTGGGCGGCACCAAGCTGGCCGGCGGCGCGGGTTCGATCGTATCGACCTTTGGCGGCGTGCTGGCAATCCAGCTGCTGCGCAAGGGGCTGGCCCATATCGGTGCCGATACTTCGACGGTGAACCTCGTTATCGGCCTGATCCTGATCGCGGTGCTGTTTCTCGACAGGCAGCTGAACGTCAAGGGCAAAGAGGAGCTGAAGATATGACCGATGACACCCCTGCCCTGCGGCTCGAAGGCATCGTCAAGACCTTTCCCGGGGTGCGTGCGCTCGACGGTGTGTCGTTCTCCGTCATGCCGGGCGAAGTGCATGCGTTGATGGGCGAAAACGGCGCCGGAAAATCCACCCTGATGAAGGTGCTGGGCGGCATTCACCAGCCGGACGCCGGCAAGATCATCGTCGGCGAGCGACCGGTCGTCATGTCCGGCCCGCTCGAGGCCAAGGCCAAGGGCATCGTCTTCATCCACCAGGAGTTGAGCCTCGCCGAAGAGCTGACGGTGGCCGAGAACATCTATCTGGGCGAATTGCCGCGCAAGCGCTTCGGGCTGGTCGACTGGGACCGGCTATATGCCCGCACCGATGCGATCTTGAAAAAGCTCAAGGTGAGCTTCGACGCCCGGACCCGGGTTGGTGACCTTTCGATTGCCAACCAGCAGATGGTCGAGATTGCCCGCGCCCTGACGGTCGAGGCCAAGGCGGTGATCTTCGACGAGCCCACCGCCTCGCTCACCGATGCGGAAAAGGTGGTTTTGTTCGACGTGATCGCCGATCTGCAATCCGCCGGGGTCGGCATCATCTATATCTCGCACCGGATGGAGGAAATCTTCAAGATCACCGACCGGATCAGCGTGCTGCGCGACGGCCAGTATCGCGGCACGCTCGACACCGCCGAGACCACCGAGGAAGAGGTCACCCAGCTGATGATCGGCCGCAGTCTCGACCTCAGCCGCAATGTCAGCCATCACACGCTTGGCGACGTGGCGCTTGAGGTGCGCGGGCTGTCCTGCGGGCCGCTGTTTCAGGAAATCGATTTCGAGGTGCGCAGCGGCGAGGTGGTGGGGTTCTACGGGCTGGTCGGCGCGGGACGCACCGAGATTGCCGAGACCCTGTTCGGCCTGCGCGACCCCTCTGCCGGCAGCATCTTGCTCGATGGGGCAGAGGTGCGCATCAACTCCCCGGCCGACGCCATCGCCCTCGGCATTTCGCTTGTGCCCGAGGATCGCAAAGGCCAGGGGCTGGTGCTGGGGATGAACTGCCGTGACAACATGACCCTGCCGCAGGTCGACGATCTCACGGCCGGGCCCTTCGTCGCCGAAGGCTCCGAGGTGGCGATTTTCGACCAGTACCGCGACAAGCTCGACATTCGCACGCCGGGCTGGAAACAGCTCGTCGGCAATCTCTCCGGCGGCAACCAGCAGAAGATCGTGATCGGCAAATGGCTGTCGATGCATCCGCGCGTCCTGATCGTGGATGAGCCGACGCGGGGCATCGATGTCGGATCGAAATCCGAAATCCACAATCTGATCCGCGATCTGGCCGCACAGGGCTATGCGGTGATCGTGATCTCTTCGGAGATGCCCGAGGTGCTGCATGTCAGCGACCGGATCGTCGCGATGTATTCCGGCCGGATCATGCGGACCTTTACCTCTGACGAGGTCACCGAAGACAATCTGATCCAGGCGATCTCCGGGATCGGCAGCACCGGGCGGGTGGCCTGACGCCGGCCTGCCCGGGCCGTTCTGCTTTGCGGTCGCGGGATGCGCGATTGACTATCCTGCGGTTGTCACGGCTAGTGGCAGCCAGACCGGAGGGAGGATCATCGTGGAAAGATTCGGGATTTACACCGCACTGCTGACACCGTTCACCGAGCGTGGCGACATCGATACCGACCTCCTTGTCCGGCACGCCGAAGCCCTGTTGGCCGAGGGTGCGGACGGCGTGGCGCTTTATGGCACGACCGGCGAAGGCGCCTCGATCGGCCGGCAGGCGCGTCAGCGCGGCATCGACGCGCTGACCAATTCCGCCGTGCCGCGCGCGCGCATCGTGCTGGGCATCTGTGCCCCGTCGGTCGAAGATGCGACAACGCAGGTCGAGGAAGGGCTGGCGCAGGGGATCGAGAATTTCCTGCTGCTGCCGCCGTTCTACTTCAAAGGCAACGGTGATGACGGGCTTTACGACTGGCACGCCGAATTGTTCGCCCGTTGCGACAGCCGCGCAAGGTTCATCCTCTATCATATTCCCCAGGTCACGGGCGTCCCGCTTTCGGTCGCCCTGGTCGGCCGGCTGGTCGCCGATTTCCCCGCGCGCATCCGTGCGATCAAGGACAGCTCCGGCGACTGGGGCAACGCCGAGGCCCTGCTCGGCCTCAACACGATTCCGGTGCTGATCGGCGACGAACGCCTGCTGCACCGTGCGGCGGCCCTGGGCGGCGGCGGGGCGATTTCGGGCGTCGCCAACCTCTGCCCCAGGCGGCTGAAACAGCTTTTCGACAGCGCCACGGAAGACCGCGCCCTGTCAGAAGAGGTCACCCGGATTGTCTCGGTGCCGGTGATCCCGGCGCTCAAGGCGATGCTGGCAGAGAAATCCGCCGAACCCGCCTGGGAGCGTCTGCGCGCGCCTTTGACGCCACTCAACAACAGTCAGCGCGCCGTGGTGATCCCGGCGGGCTGACGCTCAATATTCGATCCGCGCCAGCCGCCGCAGCTCTTCCGGCGTCGTCGACGGCAGGCAAAAGAATTCGAGGTAGGCAGGGATCTGCTCGAACAGCATGTCGGTGCCGACCTGGGTCTCGCAGCCCCTGGCACGAGCGGCGGCCAGTAACGGCGTTTCCCGCACCTTCATCACCACCTCGCCCACCAGGGTCGTCGGGTCGATCCGCTCCGGGTCCAGCGGCAGCGGATCGCCCGGCCGCATGCCCAGCGGCGTCGCGTTGACCACGATGTCAAAGCCCGCGGGATCCTTCGATCCGGTCAGGATCTCGCACGCGGGATAATGCTGCCGCAGCCGCGCCCCGAGCCCCTCGGCGGCCCCGGCACTGACGTCATGCAGGCCGATGCGCGCCGCCCCTGCCGCCGCAAGCGAGGCGGCAATCGCAGAGCCCACGCCGCCGGCTCCGACCACCAGCGCCGACGCGCCTGCGACCCGTCGGCCCTTGCGCAGCACGCCGCGAACAAAACCTTCGCCGTCGAACATGTCGCCGACAAGTCGGCCTTCGTCATCGCGCCGCACCGCGTTGCAGGCCCCGCAGATCCGCACCGCAACGCTCGCCTGATCAAGCAGGCCTACGGTGGCAACCTTGTGCGGCATGGTGACCAGCGCACCGCCGATGTTGCGCAGCCGGAACACCAGCCGCAGGAAGTCGGGAAAATCGCCCACCTCGCAACCCATCGGCACGACCGCCGCATTGATGCCGCGATGGGCGAACCACGGGTTGTAGATCATCGGCGCCTTGAAGCTCTCGGTCGGCACGCCGAGATGCGCGATGAGGCGGGTCTGTCCGTTGATATCGACCATTCCACCGCTCCCGATAGCCAGATCACGGGCCGGCCCGCGAACGGGCCAACAAATCGATCTTCATATGACATTAGACATTTCGTCGGATATTTTTTCTAGCGATGACGGTGCGGCTTGTCTACAATTCCCTCATGAAACATCCATCCGACGACCAGACGATCTCTACCACGGTCTTTGACGCGCTGCGTCGGGACATCGTGTTCTGCAATCTCAAGCCCGGCGAAAAGCTGAAGCTGGAGGCGCTGAAAGCCCGTTACAACGCAAGCGTTTCGACCCTGCGCGAAGTGCTCAACCGCCTAGTGTCGGAACGGCTGATCGAAACCAGCGGCCAGCGCGGATTTTTTGTCGCCGGGGTCTCGCGGCAGGAGCTGCGGGAAATCGCCGATCTGCGGATCCTGCTGGAATCTCATGCGATGGACCTGTCATTTGCCGCCGGCGATACCGAATGGGAAGGCCAGGTCGTGGCCGCGCATCACAAGCTTCACCGCATGGAAGAACGCATGCTGGCCAACGATCTCTCGGCTCGCGAAGAGTGGAAGCGCTACGATTGGGAGTTCCATCAGGCGCTGATCAGCGCCTGCGGCTCGGCCTCGTTGATGGCGGTGCATGGCAATGTCTTTGATCGCTACCTGCGCTACCAGATGCTGGCTCTGACCTTCCGAGGCGCGATTGCCGTCGAGCAACATCAACAGCTTATGCAGGCGGCCCTCGACCGCGACGGGGCGCGTGCGAAGGAGGTTCTGCGGCGCCACATCGACGGCGGAGTCGAAGACAGCCTGGCAGCCAATCCGCCGGTCTGGGCGCCCGATCCATAACACCATACAAAATGAAAATCGTATGAGATTTCTTTATTCAACGGAAATTTTTGACTTCATGCGTTGATTCGAATCGAAGAATGTGCGACCTGACACTATGACCGCATAAAAAAGCGGCATCTCGTGTCACCACTGGGAGGAATCTGATGACCACGAAATTTGCCCGCCGTTCGGTGATGGCGGCCGCCCTGGCCACCGCGACCGCATTGGCCTTTACCCCCGCCGCCGCACAGGACAAGATCAAGCTGCGCCTGTCCGCCGTGTCGTCCGATACCGATCAGCGCGCTGTCGCGCTGCTGGAAAAATTCGGCCCGATGGTCAGCGAGATCGCCGATTTCGAGCCGCATTGGAACGCCACGCTTTTTGCCCAGGGCACCGAACTGGAAGCCATTGCCGTGGGCGATCTGGAAATGTCGATCACCTCGGCACAGGAACTGGCGACGTTCTTCCCCGAATTCTCGATCTTTACCGCCGGCTATGTGCATCAGGACGCGGCGCATCAGGTGGCGGTGTTCAACGATCCGCTGATGGATGACTTCAAACAGAAGGCCGAGGACGAGCTGGGCGTCAAGCTTCTGACCGTGATGTATCTCGGCCGCCGCCAGGTGAACCTGCGCCAGACCAAGGATGAGCTGACCGTCATGACCCCGGAGGATCTGGCCGGTGTGAACCTGCGGATGCCGGGCACCGACGCCTGGCAGTTCCTCGGCCGCGCGCTTGGCGCGAACCCGACGCCGATGGCCTTTACCGAGGTATATACCGCGCTCTCCACCGGCTCGGTCGATGGCCAGGACAATCCGCTGCCCACGGTGGTGGATGCCAAATTCTACGAGGTGACCAACCAGATCGTCCTGACCTCGCACCTGGTCGACCTGAATTATCTGGCGCTCTCCAAGGCGACCTGGGACAGCATGACGCCGGAACAGCAGGAGGTGGTGCAGGCCGCTGCCGATGCCACCGCCGAATTCGCGCGCGAGAACCAGCTTCAGAAGGAAGCCGAGCTGGGCTCTTTCCTCGAAGAGCAGGGCCTCGCCGTTTATGAGCCCGATGTCGCGGCCTTCCGCGAGCGGGTGCAGACTATGTATCTCGACAGCGAATATGCCGAGACCTGGCCCGAGGGTCTGCTCGAGAAGATCAACGCCCTGGGCAATTGATCTAGCGCGCCTCGGGGGAAACCGCGATGAAGAGGTTGATCAACGGGGCGTCCCGCCTGACAGAATTCGCGGCGGCCATGATGATGGCCGCCATGTTCGCCACCTTCATCATCCAGATTTTCATCCGCTATTCGGCGCGTGTCCCCGGGGTCGCCGAAGCGGTGCCCTTTCTCAGCCCCGAGAACTTTGGTTGGACGCTGGAATTCTGCCTGCTCATGTGGATCTGGCTGGTGTTCTGGGGCAATGCCTTCATCGTGCGCGAACGCGACCACGTGACGTTTGATATCCTCTATCAGGGCGTCAATCCGGCGCTGCGCAAATGGTTCGTGATCGTCGCGGCGCTGGCCATCATCATCGGGCTTCTGGCCTCGATCGGCCCGACCTGGGACCGTTTCTACATCCTGCGGCTGAAACGCACCGCCACGCTCGAGACGCTGTTCGGCTCGGATGTGCGGATGCTGCACATCTACATGATCTATATCGCCTTTCTCCTGATCGTGCCGGTTCGTTATGCGATCCGCGGCTGGAAGGCCTGGCGCCTAGGTGCGGATGAGGACCTGCACCACTACGAGGCGCTGGCCCGCGAAAAAGGCAAAGACATCCACAAGGCCGACGATACATGAGCCTCGAATTCACGCTCTGCCTGATCTCGCTCTTCCTGTTTGCGGGCATCGGCATGCCGGTCGCCTATGCGATCCTGCTGGCCTCGCTGGTCTATCTCTTTCTCGGTGGCCAGAGCATCGGCATCGCCGGCAAGACACTGATGGACGGGGTTTATCAGAGCTTTATCCTGCTTGCCGTGCCGCTTTTCATCGTCGCCGCGAACATCATGAACGCCGGCACCATCAGCGACCGGCTGCTGCGCTTCTGCGTCGGGCTGGTGGGCCGGTTCAAGGGCGGGATGGGGCATGTCAACGTGGTGGCGTCGCTGATCTTTTCCGGCATGTCCGGCTCTGCGGTGGCGGATGCAGCAGGGATCGGCAAGGTGATCATCGACATGATGGTCAAGTCGGGGCATTACACCCGCGGCTATGCCGCCGCGATCACCGCCGCCTCGGCGGTGATCGGCCCGATCATCCCGCCGTCGATCCCGATGGTGCTCTATGCGCTGGTTTCGAACGAATCCATCGGCTACCTGTTTCTCGGCGGCATCGTGCCCGGCCTGTTCCTCGGCAGCGTTCTGATGGGGATGAACTGGTTCATTGCCCACCGCCGCGACTTCGGCACCGAAGATCCGGTGCCACTGAGGGATTTGCCGGCGCTGACCGTGAATGCCTTTCCGGCGCTGCTGATGCCGGCGATCCTGCTGTACGGCATCTATGGCGGCGTCACCACGCCGACAGAGGCCGCCGCCGTCGCCGCCTTTTACGCGCTGATCCTGGCCGCCGTCTTCTATCGCGCGCTGTCGCTCGGGGCGTTCTACCATATCCTTGTCGAAAGCGCCCGCTCTTCGGCCGCCGTCGGCCTGGTGATTGGTGGCGCGCTGATCCTGAACTTCATCGTCGCCTCCGAGAACATCCCCTCGATGATGGCCGCGGCGATGGTCGATCTGAACATTTCGCCGCTGGCCTTCCTGCTGGGGGTCAACCTGCTGATTCTGCTGCTGGGCTGCGTGCTGGATGCGACGACGATCATCCTGGTCATCCTGCCGCTGTTCATTCCGACCTGCCGCGAACTGGGCATCGACCTGGTGCATTTCGGCGTGGTCGCGGTGGTCAACTGCATGGTCGGGCTGATCACCCCGCCTTATGGCATCCTGTTGTTCGTCATCAACGCGGTCACCCGCATCCCCCTGGCCGAGATCATCCGCGAGGTGCTGCCTTTCCTTGCGGTTCTGGTGATGGCGCTGCTGGTGCTGATCCTGGTGCCCGACCTGGTGCTGTTCCTGCCGCGGATGCTTGGCTATCAGGGCTAGGCGGCCCCAGCCGGCCCGCACGTTCTTCCCGTTCCGACACGAAAGACCCACGCGATGAAAACCATCTACCTGCTCAACGGCCCCAATCTGAACCTTCTGGGCAAGCGCCAGCCGGAGATCTACGGCCACGAGACGCTCGATGACGTGGCGCGCATGTGCCAGGAGGCCTGCGCCGAGGGCTTCGAGATCAAGGCGCTGCAATCCAACCACGAAGGCCAGATCGTCGACTGGATTCACCAGGCCCGCGAGGCGGCCTGCGGCATCGTCATCAACCCCGGCGCCTACAGCCACACCTCGATTGCCATCCTCGACGCGCTCAATGCCTTCGAGGCGCCGGTGATGGAGGTGCACATCAGCCAGATCCACAAGCGCGAGACCTTTCGCCATCATTCCTATGTCTCGCATCGCGCCGACGCGGTGATCGCCGGGCTGGGGCTCGACGGCTATGTCGCCGGCGTGCGGCGGATCTGCTCCCTGGCCGGAGCCGCCGGATAATGACCGAGGGCCCGAAGCTCGCCGTCGTCGGCGCCGGTCT
The DNA here is from genome assembly GCF_028807375.1 of Marinovum sp. PR37. Taxonomy (NCBI): domain Bacteria; kingdom Pseudomonadati; phylum Pseudomonadota; class Alphaproteobacteria; order Rhodobacterales; family Roseobacteraceae; genus Marinovum; species Marinovum sp. PR37. The sequence continues at coordinate 69,876 of NZ_JARAML010000007.1, forward strand.
GATCGGCATCCGCCACATCGAGGCGATCGACAAGACGGCCGCGGCGACCCTGGCCTGCATCGTCGATCCCGCCGAAGCCGGCCAGGCCGCGGCCCGGGCGCACGGCGTGCCCGGTTACCTCACGCTTGAGGAAATGATCGCCGCCGGCGGCATCGACGGGGTGATCCTCGCCACGCCGAACAGGCTGCATGAGGCGGGCGCGCTCGCCTGTATCGACGCCGGTCTGCCGGTGCTGGTGGAAAAGCCCATCGCCACCGACCTGCCCGGCGCGCGCCGCATCGTGGCGGCCGCAGAGGCCGCAGGCGTCGCCGCCGCCGTTGGCCACCACCGGCGGCACAACCCGCTGATCGCCCGGGCAAAGGCGCTGATCGACGAAGGCCGTCTGGGCCAGATCGCCAGCGTGCAGGGCACCACCTGGTTCATGAAGCCCGATAGCTATTTCACCACCGACTGGCGGCGCCGGAAAGGCGCCGGGCCGGTCTACCTCAACCTGATCCACGACATCGATCTGCTGCTGCACCTGGTGGGGCCTGTGGTCAGCGTGCAGGCGATGGAATCCAACGCCGTGCGCGGCAACGAGGTCGAAGAGACCGCGGTGATCCTGCTGCGCTTTGCCTCGGGCGCGCTGGGTACGGTCAATGTCTGCGACACCGCCGTCGCGCCCTGGAGCTGGGAGCTGACGGCGCGGGAAAACCCGGCCTACCCCGCCACGTCCGAGGATTGTTACTGGCTGGGCGGCACCGAGGGCTCGCTGTCGCTTCCCAACCTCGCGCTGTGGCGCAACCTGGCGACGCGATCCTGGTGGGAGCCGCTTTCGGCCACCCGCTTCCCTTTCGACCTCACCGATCCGCTGATCCTTCAGATCGAACAATTCGCCGCCGTCGTCCGGGGCGAGGCCGCGCCGCTTGTCTCGGCGCGCGACGGGCTGGCAGCGCTCGAGGTGATCGAGGCGGTCAAGAACTCGGCCGCAAGCGGACTGCCGGTCGCGCTGACCGGCTGAGACCGGAACGGCGGGTCGGCTCGGGGCACCGCCTATCGGCTGGGCACGCCCTTGCCGCGCATCAGGCGCTTTTGCGCCGCGATCCGAAACGGCGCATTCGGGGCGCCGTATCCGCCGTAGCCCGCGCGCCGTTCCACGATCTCAAAGAACATTCCGCCGGCATAGGGCCGGGAATAGAGCTGCAAGAACGCGCCGCTGGCGTCCTCGTCATAGAGAATATTCGCCGCCGCGAGCCGGTCGAGCATCCCCGGCGCCAGGTCGAACCGCGCCGCGAGATCGGCATAATAGTTCTCCGACATCGGCAGCGGCTCAAAGCCGCGTCGGGCCAGCTCTTCGGCGGTGGAAAAGATATCGTCGGTCGAGAACGCGACATGCTGCACCGAGGCGCCGAAACTGTCCGCCAGGAAATTGCCCGCCATGGTGCGGTGGGTTTCCGCGCCGTTTAGCGTGATGCGGAACCGGCCGTCGCGGGTTTCCAGCGCCTGGCTGCGAACCAGCCCGTCGGGATCGACGACATCGACCATGGGCGATTTGTCCATCTCGAACAGCGTAGTGTAAAACAGCGACCAGCTGAGCATTTCGTCATAGCTCATGGTCTGGGCCAGGTGGTCGATCCGGGTGAGGCCGGCGCCCGTGGCTTGCGCACCCGACGAGGTGAATTCGACCGACCAGACGTCGCTCAGCCCGCTGGCCTCGTCGATGAAATGCAACACGCTGCCGGAAAGGCCGCGGATCGCCGGAATCTGCAACTCGCCCGGGCCGACCGGCTGATCGAAGGGTTTGGCCCCGAGCTGCCTTGCCCGCGCCACCGCATCCGCGGCATCCGGGACCGAGAGGCCGATGTCGCAGACGCTGGTGCCGTGCATGTTGTAGGCGCTGCTGGCATAGCCAGTGGTTTCGCGGTTCACCACGATACGGATCTCGCCCTGGGTCCAGAGCGAGAGCTTCTTGGCGATATGGCGCCCCGACTGGTGGAAACCCAAGGTTTCCAGCATCGCCTCGAGCCTGTCGGCCTCGGCGCCGCGGGTCGCGAACTCGACAAAGGACACCCCGTCGACAGAGGACCGGGCCGGCATTTCGGCGGAGGTGAAAGCCAGCGCGGGCTCGGCCCGGCGCACGTCATCCATCAGCGCGATCAGCGAGCGATGGCCGTCCTTGGCAATGGTTTTCGGCGGGCCGGAGCGGAACTGGTCATTGAAGATCTCGAGGCTGATCGGGCCGGCATAGCCAGTCGCCATCACGGCGCGCATGAAGTCGGTGACCGCCAGATCACCTTCGCCCGGCATGTTGCGGAAATGGCGTGACCAATAAAGCAGGGGCATCTCGATTTGCGGGGCATCGGCCAGTTGCACAAAGAAGATGCGGTCGCCGGGGATGCGGCGGATGGTGTCGGGGTCGATCTGGCGGGCCAGTGAATGAAAGCTGTCGAGGATGATGCCGACGTTCTCATGATCGGCCCGGCGGACGATTTCCCAGGCGTCGCGGTGGTCGTTGACGTGCCGGCCCCAGGCCAGCGCCTCATAACCCACACGCAACCCGCGCCGGGCGGCGCGTTCGCCCAGTTCGTGGAAATCCGCCGCCGCCCGGTCGATGCCACCCAGCGCCTGCGGATGGCAGGAGGAACAGACCAGCACCAGTTCGGTGCTCAGCTCCTGCATCAGGTCGAACTTGCGTTCGGCGCGGTCAAAAGCCTTGGCGCGCAGCGGCTCCGGCAGACCTTCGAAATCGCGGAACGGCTGAAACAGGGTGATTTCCAGCCCCATCGAACGGATCATGTCGCCCACCTCGCGCGGGCTGCCGTCATGGGCAATGAAATCCTGCTCGAAGATCTCGATCCCGTCGAAGCCGGCTTCGGCAATCGCCTCGAGTTTTTCCGGCAGGTTGCCCGAGATCGAGACGGTGGCGATGGAGGTTTTCATGCCTTGTCCCCCTGAATGGCATCACGCAGGGCGGCGTGATCGAGATCGGCGCCGGTAAAGATGCCCCAGGCATCGACGCCCTGTCCGAAAAACAGCTCGTAGCCCGAGATCACCGCCAGCCCCGCAGCCTCGGCGTCTTGCAGGAACTGCGTATCGGCCGGCGTGTAGACCGCGTCGAAGGCCCAAGTGGCGCCGGCCATTGCCTCGACCGGCAGCGGCGTGCCGCCGATGCCCACCATGCCCAACGGCGTGCAATTGATGATCCCGTCCGCCCCTTCGGCGGCGGCGACGGCCTTGGTGAAGGTTTCGATCCGGGTGTCGGAGCCGAGGGCGCGCAAGGCCGTGGCCAGCCCTTCGGCCTTGGCCGGGTCGAGATCGACGCAGCGGATCGATCGTGCGTTCAGCGCGATCAGCCCGAAGGCCACCGCCTTGCCCAACCCGCCGGTGCCGATCAGGCAGACGGTGCCGGGCGCGGCATCGCCGCGCACCGATCTGTAGGCCGCCTTGAAACCGGAGTAATCGGTGTTGAAGCCTTTCGGCCCGTCCGCGTCAAAGACCACGGTGTTCACCGCGCCGATGCCACGGACCAGCGGATCGGAGACCGCGACCTTGGCGGAGACGATTTCCTTGTAGGGATAGGTGACGTTGATGCCGCGATAGCCGCCGCCCTGCGCCCGGTCAAAGACCTCGTCAAAGCTCTGGCCGAGGTCTTTCGGGATCAGCCGGTCATAGGTGACGTCAAACCCGGCCAGCTTGCCCGCGGTTCGGTGCAGGCGCGGCGATTTGGAGCGGGCGATATTGTCGCCGATCAGGCCGAGCTTGATGCTGCGGGTCATTGCTGTTCTCCCTTGCGGCCAAAGACGCGGGCCTTGCCCTTGGACCAGAGCGGGGTCTGGCTGACGAAAATCAGGATCACCGCGGCGAAGAGCACCAGCGACAGCGGGCTTGTCACGATACCATGAAAGAAGCGGCCAAGGTCTTCGCGCTCCGAGATGATCGCGCGACGCCAGTTGTCGTCGAGCAGGCGCGACAGGATCACGCCGAGGATCACCGGCCCCAGCGGATAGCCGTAATGCCGCATGAAGTAGCCGAAGACGCCGAAGCCGAGCATCCAGTAGACATCGGAAATCGAGTTGTTCACCGCATAGGCGCCGACGATGCTGAGCAGCATGATCAGGGGAATCAGCACCGCACGCGGCATCTCCACGATCCTGGTGAAAAGCTTGATCCCGGTCAGACCAAAGAGAAGCATGAAGCAATTGGCCGTCACCAGCGCGCCGACGATGAACCAGAACATGTCTGGCTGGTCGATCATCAGCATCGGCCCGGGGTTCAGCCCGTGGATGAACAGCGCGCCGATCATGATCGCGGTCACCGCGTCGCCGGGAATGCCCAGTGTCATCATCGGGATGAAGGCGCCACCGACGGCGGCGTTGTTGGCGGTTTCGGGCGCGACAAGCCCCTCCATCGCGCCATCGCCGAATTCGCGCTCGGGCGACCTGGTGACGCGCTTGGCGTGGTCATAGGCCATCAGCGCCGCAATGTCGCCGCCGGTGCCGGGCAGGGCGCCGATGGTGACGCCGATGGTCGAGGTCTGCAACGACAGCGGCAGGTGTTTTTTCACGCTCGCCAGCGAGGGCACGATGCGGCTTATCTTCTGGCGCACCGCGTCCTTGTCGACATGGTGCAACTGGCCCAGCGCCTCGGAAACGCCGAACATGCCGATCATCACCGCGATGAAGGAAATGCCGCCTTCGAGGACCTGGAAATCGAAGGTGAAACGTTCGGCGAAGGTCAGCGGATCGCGGCCCACCGCGCCGATGGCAATGCCGAGCGCGCCGGCGAAGATGCCCTTGACCAGGGAACCCTGGCTCAGCGAACCGACCAGCAGGATACCGAGGATCGCCAGCAGCATGTAATCGCGCGGCTGGAAGGTCAGTGCAAAATCCGACACCAGCGGCGCGGCCAGCGCCAGCACGCCGATGCCGATGAAACCGCCGATGAAGGACATGACGGTGGTGACGCCGATGGCCTCGCCGGCCTCGCCGCGCCGGGCCATGGGATAGCCGTCAAGCGCCGTGGCGATGGCCGAGGGTGCGCCGGGAATGTTGAGCAGGATCGCGGTGCGCGAGCCGCCATAGACGCCGCCCATGTAGATGCCGATCATCAACGAGATCGCCGGATAGACATCCCAGGAGAAGGTAAAGGAGATCAGGATCGACACCGCCATGGTGACCGAAAGCCCCGGAATGGCGCCGACATAGACCCCGGCAAAGGTACCGAGCCCCACCAGCAGCAGAAGCTGCGGCTGGCTGAAGACGGTGAGAAAATCCATCACAGCGCTCATTGCGCCCCCTCCGCCCGGAACAGATCGCGGAAAAACTGGATGAACTCGGCTTCGGGCAGGATGCCGGCGGGCATCAGCACCGAAAAGACGATGCGGAAGATCAGCCAGATCACGATCAGGCTGCCAAGCGAAACGGCCAGCGTCCAGACCCAGCCGCGCCGGGCGAGGAATTTGATCGCCAGGATCAGAAACAGCGCCGAGGTCGGCAGGAAGCCCAGCGGTTTCAGCAAAATGCCGTAGATTGCAAGCGCCAGCGAAAACAGCACCACGGCCGGCGGCAGGATGTCTCGCGCCAGCGTTTCGCTGCGATCAAGCGGCAGTTTCGCGGTTTTCAGCAGCACCAGCAGCGAAGCCAGAACCATCACCGCCGTCGTGGCCATCGGCACCGAACCGGGGGCCGAGAGCGCTTCGAAGCCTGAAATGCCATACGCGCTCCAGAACAGGCCGAGGCTGACCGCCAGCATCAGCCCCGCAAAAACCAGTTCTCCGGGCCGCCGCTGATCCGGGGCGCCGCCGGGCGTGGCGTCGGAGGTGCCGTCGTGATGTTCGGGGTCGATATGTTGCATGGCGTCCTCCCTGGAAGGCCTGCTGAAATGAATGGCGCCGCGCATCGAATGGAACGCGCGGCGCCGGTTACGCGGGACGAACGGGCCGCCGGTCAGGCAATCACTCGCCAGGACGGGCGATGCCGAACTCCTCGGGCGAGGCTTTGGTCAGGCCCGCGTCTTGCAGGAGCCAGGCGGTGCCTTGCTGCCATTTCGACAGGAATTCCTCGGCCTCGTCTCCGGCAATGCCCATCAGGGTAAAGCCGCGGTTCTCCATCAGCGCCACGAAATCCGGGTGCTCGACACCGGCGGCGAAGGCCTCGGACAGCTTGGCCACCACATCCTCCGGCGTGCCCTTGGGGGCAAAGACCCCAAAGAACGGGCCCCAGGGCAGATAGGTGCTGTAGCCGTCGTTGAACTCCGTCACGGCGGGCACGCCGGGCAGCTTGTCGTTGGCGGCGACGTCGAACACCGCCAGCGGCTTCATGTTGCCGGCGCGGATGCCTTCGATGGCGGCCCCAAGGACGGCCGGCATCACGTCGATTGCCCCGCCCTGAAGCGCGGTCAGCGCCGGGCCGTCGCCGTCATAGGGCACGGCAATCACATCCAGTTCCCCTTCGACGGTGTTGATCATCGCGGTGATCACCGAGGGCAGGCCGCCGGGGCCGGTGGCACCAAAGCGGACCTCGCCGGGGTTGGCCTTGATGTGTTCCATCATGCCGGCGTAATCGTCAAACGGCGCATCCTTGTTGGCCACCAGAATGGGCGTGCCACGGGCCAGGATGTTGATCGGAATGAACTCGCCGTAATCCTTGTCACCCAGGCCCATGATCTTGTAGAGCATCGGATTTTCCGCGCCCATCAGCAGGGTGTAGCCGTCGGCCGAAGCCCCCGCGACATGGTTCAGCGCGATCGCGCCCACCGCGCCGGTCATGTTCTGCATGACGACACTGCCGCCCAGAACCTCTTCGGCATGCGGCGTGACAGAGCGCATCACCGTGTCGGTCGAACCACCGGCCCCCCATTGGATGATGCCCTGGATTTCCTTTTCCGGGTATTCCGCGACGGCTGCGGTCGCCGACAGCGCGAGCGCGCCGAGCGCGCCCCAAATGGCTCGTTTCATCTGTATCCTCCCAAATCTTCAAACAGTCGGGCCAGGCAACTTCCCAGCCCGGGACAGGCGGACTATCACAGATGGCGCGGCGTAACGTCAAATACTCAAATCTAGAAATGATTAACCTAATGTTATTCTGACCGGCGAAACTCGGGCCCTTGTGCCACCGCCCGCCCCAGTTCGCGACGAAAGTGACTTATTGCGTTTTCGGCAAAGCCCGACAGCACCCGGCCCTTCTTGCGCACCACATAGGATTTGACGGTGACCTCCTCGCGCAGCGCACGGCGCACCAGACCGGGCATATAGACCTCGGCCACGGAAAATTCGTCGATCACCGCCACGCCCAACCCGTGCCGGACCAAGCTCACCACCGTCTGGGCAAACCGGCCGCGCATCGCATGGTTCACCGGCAGCCCAGCATCCCTGAATGGCTGGGCGAGCAGCGCGCCATAAGGATCGGCGGGATCGACGCCGATCAAGGGCTGGTCGGTCAAGTCGCGCACGGAAATCTCGGCCCTGTCCGCGAGGGCATGCCCCTCGGGCAGGATCACCACCAACCGCCCCTCGGCGATCTGTTCGTTTTCGATCGAAGCGTTCTCCACTGCCGACGACATCACAACGAATTCGCCGCGCTCCAGCAGCAGATAGTCCACGGTCTCCTCGATCTTGAGAATGTTCAGATCGATGAACAGATCCGCATATCGCCGGCGCACCCGTTTCAGCACGCGGGCGGCAATGAACTGGGCAATCGACGGCGCCGCACCAAAGGCCAGCCGCACGTCCTCGCCTTTTTGCAGGGCACCGACCGCCGATTGCAGGTTGGCGACGCCCTTGTAGACCTCGCGCACCTGATCGAAGACCGCGCTGGCCTCGACCGAAGGCACAAAAAGCCCGGCCTTGCGCTCGAACAGCCGGATACCAAGCGAGTCTTCGGTATGTTTGACCAGGCGACTGATGCCGGGGGCCGAGACATTGAGCATCTGGGCCGCGCCGCTGATCGTGCCGGTCATCATCACCGCGCGGATCACCTCGATCTGTCGCAGAGTCATTTCGGGCATCGTTCCTCCTTTCGCCCCGAGATTAACATGGAGTTACGTGAAGACAAGAACAAGCATTTGACGTTAAGGCGTGCGCTCCGCAGGCTGTGGTCCGGATCAACCAATAGGACGGGCCATGACCGACAAACAGCACATCTGGACCGAAGACTGCGACCTGCTGGTGGCGGGGTCTGGCGCAGCCGGGCTGGCGGCGGCGGTAACCGCGGCGCATCACGGGCTGAAGGTGGTTCTGGCGGAAAAAGACGCGGTTCTTGGCGGCACCACCGCATGGTCGGGCGGCTGGATCTGGGCACCGGGCAACCCGGTGGCGCGGCGCCAGGGCATCGCCGAAGACCCCGAGGCGCCGCGCCGCTACCTGCGGGCGGTGCTGGGCGAGACGTTCAACCCCGAGCTTGCCGGGGCCTTCTTGCAGGCCGCGCCGGAGATGGTGGCGTTTTTCGAGGCCGAGACCGCGCTGCGTTTCGACTGCGGTGCGGCCATTCCCGACACCTACTGCCATCTGCCCGGCGCCGGGCTTGGCGGACGGTCTGTCATCGCCCAAGCCTTCGACGCCCGCGCGCTCGGACCGGACATCGCGCTGCTGCGGCCGCCGCTGCGTGAAACCAGTTTCCTCGGCATGACCATCCAGGCCGGGGCCGACCTGCGGGCCTTCCTGACTGCAACCCGTTCGCTGAGATCGGCCCTGCACGTCGCCCGGCGGCTGGGCCGCCACGCTTGGGATCTGGCACGCCATCGCCGCGGCATGGACCTGCGCAACGGCAATGCGTTGGTGGCGCGGCTCCTGCTTTCGGCGCGCGAAATCGGCGTCGACCTGCGCCCCGGGCAGGCGCTGGCCGAGGTGATCTCGGATGCCTCCGGGGTGCACGGCGCCGTCCTGACCGTCGGCGACACCGAAATCCGCATCCGCACCCGCCGCGGGATCGTACTTGCCTGCGGCGGCTATCCGCATGACCTCGCGCGGCGCAGGGCAAGCTATCCCTGCCACCGTCACCACACGCCGCTGGCGGTGCCCGCCGCCACCGGCGACGGCCTCCGGCTGGGCGAAGCCGCCGGCGGCCGGCAGGATATGACGCTGGCCGCGCCAGCCGCCTATTGTCCGGTCTCCCGGGTCAATTGGCCCGACGGCCGCAGCGGCGTCTTTCCGCATATCATCGACCGCGGCAAACCGGGGGTGATCGGCGTGCTGGCCGACGGCCGGCGGTTTTGCAACGAGGGCCTCGGCTACCACGATTACGTCACCGCGATGCAGGCCGCGACCGCGCCCGGCGATGAACAGATGTCCTGGCTGATCTGCGACCGGCGGTTCCTGCGGCGTTACGGGCTGGGCATCGTCCGCCCGGCGCCGGTGCCGATCCGGCCCTGGCTGCGCGCGGGCTATCTCAAGACCGGCGGCACGCTGGCCGAACTGGCGCAGGCCTGCGGCATCGACGGCGCGGGATTGGCGGAAACCGTGGCGCGATACAACACCGGCGCCCGTCGCGGCGAAGACCCGGCGTTCCAACGCGGCAGCTCGGCCTACATGCGGCTGCAAGGTGATCCGGCGGTCACGCCCAACCCCTGCGTCGCCCCGATCGAGACCCCGCCGTTCTACGCCGTCAAGGTCGTACCCGGCAGCTTCGGCACCTTTGCGGGGTTGAAGACCGATGGCCAGGCGCGGGTCTTGGGCGCCGGCACGGGCCCGATCCCCGGCCTCTATGCGGCAGGCACCGACATGGCCAGCGTCATGGGCGGGCATTACCCGGCGGGCGGCATCAACCTCGGCCCGGCGCTCACTTTCGGCTTTGTCGCCGGCCGCCATGCGGCAGGGGCGGCGCCATGAGCCGGCTGCTCTCGCTCGCGCATCTGACCGCCATCGAGCTGGCGCCGCCGGAGCTGATCCGTGCCGCTGCCGAGGCCGGGTTCGATGCCGTCGGCCTGCGACTGATCGCGGTGACCGACACCAGCCCCGGCTACCCACTGATGGCGGATCCGGCAATGCGGCGCGCCACCTGCGCCGCGCTGCGCGAAACCGGTCTGCGGGTGCATGACATCGAATTCGTCAAGCTCACGCCCGAGACCGACCCCGCCGGGCTGCAATCCTTCCTCGACGCGGGGGCGGAGCTTGGCGCTTCCGAGGTCATCACCGCCCCCTATGATCCCGATCTGTCCCGGCTGGCCGACCGGCTCGGCGCGCTCTCCGAGCTTGCGGCGGCACGCGGTCTTGGCGTCTCGCTGGAGTTCTTTCCCTGGACGGTGGTGCCCGATCTCGGGGCCGCCCTGCGGCTGGTCGAGGGCGCGGCGCCCGATGTCGGCATCCTCGTCGACAGTCTGCATTTCGACCGCTCGCAAAGTCGCCTGGCCGATCTGCGACACATCCCGTCGCGGCGCCTGCGCTTTGCCCATCTCTGCGACGCGCTTGTCGCGCCGCCCTATTCCACGCAACAGCTCTTGCACGCCGGCCGGGCCGAGCGCCTGCTGCCGGGCGAAGGGGATATCGACCTCGCGGGCTTCCTCTCCGCCCTGCCCCAAGACCTGCCGCTCGCGCTGGAGGTGCCGATGACGCGCCGCACCGCCGAGCTGGGGCCCGAGGCGGTCATCCGCCACGTCTTCGCGGCGACGTCCGGGTTTCTCGCGGCGCAAGACAGCACCTGATCCTAGCCGGCGGCCGCGATTCCGGCATCCACCAATTGCTCCCAATCCGGCAGGTCGGTCAGCGCCTCCATGTCGAAAGCCGCGAGAAAGCGGTCGGTGGTGACAAAGGTATAGGGCGCGCCGCGCCGGGGGCTTCTGGGGCCCGTCCCGATCAGGCCGAGGGCATGCAGCCTGCCGATCAGGTCGCGGCCGATCTCCTTGCCGAAGATCTCCTTGAGCCCGTCGCGGGTGATTGGCTGGTGGTAGGCGATGGCCGCCAGTACCGCGAGATCGAAGTCCCGCAGGTCGAGTTCCTGCCCGCCGACATCCGCCGCCGCGCGGACCGCCGGCGCATAGGCCGGCCGCGTCCGCAGCAGCCATCCGCCGGCGGATTTGCTGATTTCGAAAGACCGGCCTTCGAGCTCGACCGCAAGATCCTCGATCAGAAGGTCCACCGAGGCCCCCTGCCCCACGACCCGCGCCAGATCATCCGCCGGCACCGGCGCGGCGCTGGCAAAGAGCACCGCCTCGATCCGGCGCATCCATTCGCGCCACCGCAGCTCGGGCGGCAGGCTCTCCAGCTCACGGTCGAAATCCGGCTCGGTCTCGCTTCGGGCCATGGTCAGACCCCGTAGAGCCGAAAGGTGTCGCGCCCGGTCAGCTCGCGCGCCGCACCAAGCGCGACCAGCCGGTCGCAGAACCGGCGGGCGGCCCGGCCTGACCGGAGCGAGGTGAGCGCCGTCGGCGCCACCGCATCCCGCGTCAGAAACAGGCGAACGGCCTCTTCCGCCCCTCTGGCCCGGAGCTTTGGCGCCACCGCGTGCAATCGGGCGGCGCGCTGGCCAAGCTCTGCGGCTTCGCGCGCCGCCTCGCGCGTGGCCTCGGCCACGGCCCGGTGACAGGCCAACCGCAACTCCTCACCGGTCTTGCGCAGATCGCGCCGCTTGAGGCCGAGCGACAGAAGCGGCATGAGATGCGACCAGCCGAGCGCCCGCGCCAGCACCGCATCGGCAATCAGAAGTGCGGTGGCCTCGGCCCCCGGACTGTCCTCGAGAACCGCTTGCAGGGCAGAGGCCGCGCGCCGGATCGGCGCCCCCTGCCCGGCATCCAGCCAGGCCGCGATCCGAGGCGGTTCGGTTTTGGGCAGCGCCCGGGGCAACGCCCTGGCCGAAAGCGGGCGTTCCACGGCCCGGCGCCAGGACAGATAGACCTCACCTGCGGGGCCGGGCTGATGGCCCGGCGGCAGGAACACCACCACGTCGCGCAACTCGCCCGCCCGTTCGGGCCGCCCGGCATGGGCGACGCAATTCTCGGCCGCCCGCAGGGCCAGCCGCGCACGCAACAGGGCGTGGGGCAAGGCTCCCTGTGCCAGGACAAGATGCAAATGGGCCAGCGCCGCCCCCGACAGAAACGCCAGATCCTCAGAGGTTTCGGCCCGCCCTGCGCCAAGCCAGGGCGGCATGCGGAGCGCCATGTCACTCTCGTTGCTGAAGGTCGCGGCGGCATAGGTCATCCGGCAAGGCTAGCCCATCTCGGCGCTTCTCGCCATATTCGACTGTCAAAACCGCCCTTGCCTTCTTCATGTCCAATAACCTTGCCTTCTCGGCTGGCCGGTCATAGGCTTCGGCGCATGTCGAACCGCCCCATCAGCCCCCCTGCCCCGGAGAACAGTTTCGAAGCGGCGCATGCCCCATCCGGGGCGGACCCGCGCGGCGCGGCCTCTGACAACACCTTGAAAGCCTATGCCCGGGATTGGGCGCATTTCTCGCGTTGGTGCCGGATGACGGGCGCCGATCCGCTGCCGCCTTCGCCCCAGCAGGTCGGGGATTATCTGACGGCAATGGCGGCGCCCGCAGACGACCGGCAATCCCCTGCGGCCCGCCGCCCCCTTTCGGTGTCCACCATCGAGCGTCGCCTTGCCGGACTGGTCTGGAACTACGCGCGGCGCGGCTTCGCGCTCGACCGTCAAGACCCGGAGATCGCCACGGTGCTGGCCGGGATCAGACGCCGCCACGCCCGCCCCCCGGCGCAGAAAGAGGCCATCCGGCCCGCGGATATCCTCGCCATGGTTGGCACATTGGGCTTCGACCTGCGCGGGTTGCGGGATCGCGCGATCCTATTGCTGGGCTTTGCCGGCGGATTGCGTCGGAGCGAAATCGTCAGCCTCGACCGCGGCAAGGACGACACCGCCGACGGCGACGGCTGGATCGAGATCATGGAGGCCGGCGCGCTCCTTACCCTCAAGGCCAGGACCGGCTGGCGCGAACTCGAGGTGGGGCGCGGTTCGTCCGAGCGGAGTTGCCCGGTGAAGGCGCTGGAGGACTGGCTGCACTTTGCCAGGATCGACACCGGGCCGGTCTTTGTCCGTACCTCGCGCGACGGCAAACGGGCGCTGAAGGCACGGCTGAACGACAAGCATGTGGCGCGACTTGTCAAACGCACCGTTCTGGACGCCGGGCTGCGACAGGACTTGCCAGAGCAAGAACGACTTGCCCTGTTCTCCGGTCACAGCCTGCGCACCGGGCTTGCCAACGCGGCCGAGATCGACGCGCAGGCTGTTCAGAAACGGCAGGGCCATGCCTCGGCCGAGAGGTCCGGTTCTCGACGCCAGGCCGACAGGTTTCAAGTGAACCTGACCCGAGCGGCGGGGCTCTGAGCGGCATGAGCCGAGGCCTTCGCCTTGCGGCTCAGGGCCGGGCATCGCCCGAGAAGCGCGCAATCCGGGTGAGCAGATAGATCTGCCACAGCGCCGCCAGAATCGCCGCCCCGAAGACCGCCTGAATCGAGATCAGCGCGACAAAGCCGGCGCCGAGCAGCGGCAAAAGCGCTGCCGGCGCGGCCAAAGCATTGAAATAGGCGGAATAGGCCGGCCGCCGGTCATCGGGCGATATCTCCATGAGATAGCCCAGATAGCCGATGGTCACGCCGTTCATCATCGCCCCGATCAAAACGAAGAGCAGGGCAAAACCGATCAGCCCGGCCCCGGCCCAGATCAGCCATATCGCAATGAACGGCGGCACCATACGGACAATCGCGACCATGCGCAGCATCGCCAGCTTTCCGGCGCCATCACCGAGCCAGCCCCAGAGCGGGTTCGACAGCAGCGCCCCGGCGGTTTGCGCCCCGAGCAGGATGCCGACATCGGCTGCGCCGATGCCGTTGCCGGCGGCAGCGACGACATAAAACGGCAGCGCCATCAACGTCGCGCCACCGAGCCATTGCGAATAGAGGAACAGCCGAAAGCGGGTGTCGTCTTGCAGCACCTGCCAACCGCCGCGCAAAAAGGCGGTGATGCCGGGCGGCGTGGCTGTGCCCGCCTTGCGCGCCGGCACCGGCGGTTCCCCCGCCGCGACAAAGAACGTCGAGGACAGGATCATCAACAGCGCCGCCAGCGCAAAGATCACGGCATGGGCCAGTAGCAGGGGCAAGGCGTCGATCGTCAGCCCGACAAAGCCCGCCACGGCAAAGGCGATCAACCCGCCGCCAAAGAAGCGCCAGGCCAGCATCCGGCTGCGGGCCTCGGAGCGGATCGAGCGACCGACGATGTCGTTATACGGCACCGCGACCACCCCGCTGACAAAGGCATAGACCGTCCAGAGCGCGAGGAAGCCGACAGCCAGCGGCACCGGCGGCCAGTCGAATTGCGGCCAATCCGACCCCCACCAGAGCAGAATCGCGATGAACGCCAGACAAGTCGCGCGCCCGTAGGCACCAAAGACGTAAAAGGGCATCCGCCGTTCGGCCCGCTCGGCCAGGTAGCCGACGAGCAGTTGCGGCAGCAACCAGCCAAGCCGCAGTATCGCGCTGGCAAAACCCACCGCAAAGGCGCTGCCGGTCAGATGAAAGACCAGGCTCGCCACGACGGTCGCGGAATCGACCGCCGCCGCCCCACCCTGAAACGCCGCACCTGCGCCGGCAATGCGCCAGAACCGGCGGCTCTCATCGGGCAGTGTCGTCGGCTCAGACCCGGACATTGGCCCGTTCCGCCTCGATCCGGGCTTGCCGGATGTCGATCCCCGATTGCCACAACACGACCAGCCCGATGCCGACGACCAGGATGATCGACACCATCCAGTTGAACAGGATCATCAACAGCGCCTGTTCTTCGGGAACGCCCAACAGCTGAAACGCAAGCGCCGTGCCGATGACAAAGCCCCCCGGCACCCGGACGAACCGCGACAGCACCAGCGAAAAGCCGCCAAACACCATCAGGAAGAGGTAATCGAGCGGTGCCAGAACCACGCCAATGGCCAGCCCGGCCCAGAGAAAATGCGTGGCCGAGACAAATTTTGCCGCCACCGCGCCGAGCAGCACGTTCAGCCTGTGCTGCCGGCTGCGCGGCCAGACGACACCGCTGCACAGCGATCCGCGCAAGGCGGTGCCGTTGGCCCGGAACCAAAGGGCCACCCAGTCGAAGATGCGGCAAATCAGCGGCCCTTCCCGCGCAAACAGGGCGCGAAAGCGGAACATCGCCCAAAGCAGACCGCTGAAGAGCGCGAAATTCAGTGCCCCGGCGACCGCCAGGCCCAGCTCCAGATTGCCGGCGATCTGAGGCACCTCGCCCGCCATTGCCACGACCCCGGCAAAGAGCGCAAAGACCACGCCATCGATAAATCGCGCGATGATGGTGGTGGTCAGCACGGTGCCCATCTTCAAGGTTTCCATCCGCGCGATCAGCCAGGACCGCACCAGCGGGCTGATGCCAAGCGGCACCAGCACATTGGCGCCGTATCCCGCCAGCAGCGCCCCGGTCAGCCGCAGCGTGCGCACCGGTTTCACATCATGCAGAATCTGACGCCATTTCCAGCCGTTCAGCACCTGCTCGAGCAGCACAGTCGCCGCCAGCACCGCGATCCAGCCGAGGTTGGCCGAGCCGAGCCCGGCCAGAAACCGGCCGAAATCGAGATCGCGGTACAGCCAGAAGACAATGGCAAGCGCGACCATGCCGCCTGCAACGGGCAGCCCCCAGCGCGACAAGATCCGTTTCATGCCAGTGCCCCCGCCCCGTGCCGGACATGCTGTTCTGTGGCCATTGCCATCTCCCTTGCGCAATTTCCCTGACACGCCATCCTACAGACCGTATCATGGTACGGAGTCAACCACACAAGTGACAGGAGCGCCTGATGAAACCCTTCACGATTGGTAATGCGGCAAAGGCAACGGGTGTCGGTGTCGAAACCATCCGCTTCTACGAGCGCCGCGGTCTTATCGCCCAGCCAAAGCGGCCCGAAGGCGGCGGCGCCCGCGACTATGATGCCGACACCGTTGCGCGATTGCATTTCATTTGCAAGGCCAAGGAGATGGGGTTTTCCCTGGCCGAAACTGCCGAGCTCCTGGCGTTGAGAGATGATGGCGAGGCCGGTTGCGCCACGGTGCGCGCCCGCGCCATCGCCAAACGCCGGGAGATCGAGATCAAGCTTCTTAGGCTGAAGGAGATGTGCAGCCTGCTTGATGACCTCATTGCCGGCTGCCCGGGGTCCGGGGAGCTGTCGGATTGCACCATTCTGGGGGCCATCGAAACCCACGACCGATGAGGCCGGCCCCGGTCAGGTCCACGGTCCTTTCGGACCCCGGGCTCGGGACTTGGGGATACTGCTGGCCGACAGCGGGGTTGTCCGCGGCGCTGGCCGCGATTGGCTCGCCAAGGCCCGCAGGGCGGCGATGCGGTTCTCGGTCGCCGGATGGGTTGCGAACAGGTTGTCATGCTTGTGTGCGTGCAGCGGGTTGATGATGAACATATGCGCCGTCGCCGGATTGCGCTCGGCGGCGTGATTGTCGATCCGGGCAGCGCCCATGGCGATTTTTTCCAGAGCCGAGGCCAACCAGAGTGGCCGGCCGCAGATCTCGGCGCCCATCTTGTCGGCGGCGTATTCCCGTGTCCGGCTGATTGCCATCTGCACCAGCGCAGCCGCCAGCGGTGCGAGCATCATCATCAGCAACGTACCGATCAGCCCAAGGCGTTCACGCGACCCGCCGAAGAACAGCGCAAAATTGGCCAGCACCGAGATCGCGCCGGCAAAGGTCGCGGTAACGGTCATGATCGCGGTGTCATAGTTGCGGATGTGGGCCAGCTCATGTGCGACCACCCCGGCCAGCTCCTCTCTTGTCAGGCTGCGCAGCAGGCCCGAGGTCACGGCCACCGCCGCATTTTCGGGGTTGCGCCCGGTGGCAAAAGCATTGGGTTGCGGCGTGTCGATCAGATAGACCTTGGGCTCGGGCATCCCGGCGTTTCGGGCCAAATCCGCAACCATAGCGTGCAGCCCCATCCGATCTCCCGGTGTCACCGGCTGGGCATTGTGCATCCGCAGCACCATGCTGTCGGAGTTCCACCATGTGAAGGCATTCATCGCCGCGGCCACCACCAGGGCGATCACCGCGCCGCCTGCCCCGCCGATCAGATAGCCGACGCCCATGAACAACGCGGTCATTGCCGCCATCAGCATTGCCGTTTTTACGTAGCCCATTGTTGTCTCCGATCCTTGAATGCGCCTTGATGCAGGAAATATGGCGCGGATTTCGGGGCCTGCAAGTCGCCGCGTTGTGTGTGTCATAGGCCCGTTCCGGGCAATGGGTTGGCGCGAGGTTGGTGATCCCGTTGGCGGCCTTCTACTTCCTTAAAATCGCCCGAGAGAGACAGCCATTTGGCGGGCTGTACCGCGGCGAATGCGAGCATTTTCAGGAACGCCATGCCCGTGATTTTTCCGGTCGGGTTCCTTGGTCCAGATTGATCCGTTGCGAGGGTCTGCAATCAACGTAGTGCAGCAGCGTGCGGCGCGGTTTGGTAAATTTTTGGGCCGGTCTTTAACGAGGGTCATCGTGACAATCTCTTCGGCACAGGGCAGGGCCTCGCCAGCTGATCGGCGTTCATCCTGCCCAAGAAAGTTGGCCATGGCCAACTTTCCCCTGCCGGGCATCCCGGACGGCTCTGGTCAAATAGGCGTCGGGGTTGGCAATGTCGCAGAGACGCTTGGCCATCCGGTCCTGCAAGGTCAGCGTCTGTCTCAACCCCAAGGACGTTAGTGCCGCGGTCAAAGTGTTGTGCTGAACCCCCAGCATCTTGCCGAATTCATAGAGAACCCGCTGCGCTCCACGCTCCGAGGTGGGCGGATCGGGGTAGAACGCGGCCAGAGCCCGAAGCTGTGGCCATAGCTCGGCTTGCGAAGGTTCGGAGTATTTTTTTGTATTGGAGTTTGTTGGCTCTTTGTGTCGGACGTTTTGACCGTCATTGGCGGACGTCGGAACCGGTGTTGCCTGTGTCCCGTCACCATGCGGCAGGGCGTTGCCCGTGGCCTCGACCTCGGTTTCCTGTTGCATCGGCGCGCTGACCTCTGGGGGCATCAACAGTCGTGTCAGTTCCTGGATGATCGACCTGGCCTGCACGATGGTGGCACTGGCGCGTCGCATCAGGGTGCGGGTGCCTTCGACAAAGGCCCGCGCCTCTTCTGCCAGATCGAGTTCAAGGCATTGGCGTCTCAGCGTCTGGATACGGGCCTTGAGGCCGCGCAGCTCAAGCGCCTCTTCGCGGCGTTTTTCGGCAAGATGCAAAAGTTCCTCGGATCGGACCAGCAGCGGAGAGAGGTCGATGCCGTAGGCCGCAACAACTTTGCCCGCACGGTAGATCGGAAATCTCTTCCGGTTTGCACTGTCCCTGCGGACAATCAATCCGACGGCCTCCAGCCGCTCCAGATGCCGGCGCAGCTGCCTGTCGGTGATGCCCTTGGCACGAAAGCACAGTGTCTCATTGCTCGCGAAGACTGTGAGCAGGGTGGTGGGTGAGATCGCCATGTCCCGCCCGGTTTCGGAATTCTTGCAGGCCAGACAGCTCAAAAGAGCGTCCAGAACGACGATCGACGCCGCGCGCAGGCCCAGATCCCGACCGACCGTGTTGACCGCGGCCATGAGCGCGCGTCGGGTAATCGGCCGAAAGTCGGGTTGCGTAGATATTGCGCCGATCCCCTCGAAGCCACGAGGGGTCGACAAGGCACAGGTTTCCTGTGCCACGGCATCAGGTGCCGCGACATACTGGTGATTCATGCAATTTCAGACGGCAAAAGGCGACCGGTCACCGAAAACGGTGTTGCAGGGATTCGTTTTTGGGGGTACCAATAAAGTGCTAGTAAATCGGGACCCTCTGGAGTGCGTCACTGCCTTCGGGGGGTTTCTTTTTGCGCTGCTGTCTGCCTCCTTACTGCTCGGTTTCGTTTCTGCCTATCTGTTGGCCATGGCCAACATTAATGAAATCAACGTGTTACGTGATTATGATTGGTCTTCACGTTGCTTCCATTCTCGGTAAAGCCTTTCCAGGTTGCCTTCGACAAACCCGATAAAGCCCTGTTCATCCGTTGCCGTCACCTCGACAACGATCCGTTTGCCCTTCGCCTTGAACGCCAGCGAGGTTCCATCCAGACGCTCCAGCGGGGCAGGGGAGCTGGCCGGTTTTTGCGGCGCGGCTTCGCGCTGCGCCCTGGCTTCGATGTCCTGCATGGCCTCGATCGCGGCGGCCAGCCTTTCCGCAGGCGTCCCCGATCCGGGGACCAGGGGCAGGACGGCGTCACATGAGCCGGCGCCAATGCTTTTGACCAGGCGCCTCAATTCCAGCCAGGGGCGCCGGCCGGCCTCGTGCGCGGCACCGATCTTGTAGATGATGGTGTCGGGCACGTCCCGCGCCACGCCGATCAGTTTGCTCAGCGTCCCCTTGTCGACAGCGAGCACCTCGCCGATGTCGCTGCGGCTAAAGCCCTGTTCTTCCAGCTTGGTGGCAAAGATCGCCTGTTCGATGAAGCTGCGTTCCAGCCGGGCCGAGTTTTCCAGGGCCTGCGAGACAAGCGCCTCGCGCTGGTCCATTTCCTTGATGTAGGCTTTGACCTTGATCCCAAGCGCGCGACAGGCGGCAATGCGCCGCCGCCCGTAGACCACCTCATAACGTGGTCCGGCCCCGCGGCGATAACGCAGCAGGGCAGGGAGTTGTTGGCCGGAGGTGCGGATCGACGCAATCAGATCCTCGAGCCCGTCAGCCACGTCGAACCGGTCGGCGATCTCGGAATCCGCAATTTCAGCAACATCCACCTCTTGCGCCGATTGCGCCGAGACCTGCGACAGGACATCCGACATGCTCTTGATCGAACGCGGGGCTGTCGTTTCCTGTTGCGGCGCGGGCGTGGCCGGAGCCGCTGGCTTCGACCCCATCTGGGCCAGGCTCTTGGCCAGAAGATCACGTTTCATGGATGCCTCCCCGACCCCAGGCCGATTGGATCATGTCCTCGATGTCGTTCGAGAAGCCGATGGCGGATTCAAGCGCGCGGTCATACGTCTTGCGGTTCTTCGACCCCACGAGATCGACCTCGAAGATCGTTTTCTGCGACAGCCCGGCTTCGCTCACCGCGGAGGATTTGACAAAGGGTGTCTTGACGACGCTTTCGCCCAGCAGTTCCCTGATCCATTCGGCCAGATCCTGCTGCGTGCTGATGGCGGTGTCGAACCGGGTCAACAGATAGGCGAAATTGTCATAGGCGCCGATGCCGCCATTGGTATAGAGCACTTCGAGGATGCCCGAGGCCATGGTCAGGAACTGGCTGGCCGAGGCCAGGTCGACGCGCTCGGGAATGACGGTCATCAAAAGCGATGTCGATGCGCAGGCGGCCGCCATGGTCAGATATCCGAGTTGCGGCGGACAGTCGATCAGCACGATATCGTAATTGTCCTCAACCTGGCGCAGGGAATCGCGGATGCGGTTGAAGAAAACCGGCTGTTCGCCACGGCTCAGGGCCGTCGGCGTCTCGGTTTCGAATTCCGAGAGCATGATCCCGCCGGGGACAAGATCGAGATTCGGAAAATAAGTGCCTTTCAAGACGTCGGTGATCGGTTGCCGCGAGGTGTCGCCGTCGTTGTAACGGATCGCATCGTACAGCGTGCCGCCGTGACGGAAATCGATCTCGGGCTGGTATCCGAAAAAGGTGGTGAGAGAGGCCTGCGGATCGGCATCCACCAGGCACACGCGGTATCCGCGCAGGGCAAGTCTCATCCCCAGGGTGACTGTTGTCGTCGTCTTGCTCGAGCCGCCCTTGAAGTTGACGGTCGACCAGATTTGCAGCTTGTCCCCCGGGCGCCGACCGGGAAGGAACTGATAGGGGTCCTTCGCGCTCTGAGCCAGAATGTTGCGGATTTCCAAGATGTTGTCGGCTGTATAGAGGCGCTTGTTGCCGGGGCCTTGCTCTACCTCGGGGATGCGTCCGTCAAAATGCGCCTTGCGGAGATATCCGTCACTCACGCGCAGCAATTCGCCCACCTCGGCGGTGGTGAAGCTGCGAAGCGTCTTCTCTTCCTTGGGAGCCAGGAAAAGCTTGGACATGTGTTCAAGGGCTTCGGAAAGCCTGTTAGCATCCGCCTTGAGCTTGTCATGCAACACAGGGTGCATCGTGGTCTGCCCGTCTTGTTCCGCCTGTTTCGCGTTACTCCCTCTTGCCTGTCGAGGTTGGATTCGAGGAACGCGGCCGGCAATTTTTCTTTTGTTTCGCGTTACAGGTATGCAGGGTAGCCTTCTGAAACTCAAGAAAAATGTTCGCGCATGCCTTGTATCTCGAAGGGTTTCATTCCCCGGATGCAATGAAAATTTTGGCGACGGACCAAATGGCGCAAGTGTAAGACATTGAATTTTATGCCTAAAGTTATGCACAGGTTGTCCACATCCGCGGCTTTGCGGCTCTCGGGGCCTCAGAATGCTACGTTCTGCCTTTGTCTGTTGTAACGCTCACTGCAAAATTTCGGCGGGCTCTGCGTCCTCTGAATAGGGCGCAACGATTCTCGCACGACGCCACATAACAGTCTGCACATCGAGGGACGAACCGGATATTGGCGTTACTGGATCGCCGCAGTCTGGGAAAAGCACAGTGTTGGCAGGCATCCGAAGAGATTATCGGACATTCTAAGCGATAGCCCAGAGGGGCGGTTTTGGGTGACTAGGGATACTATAAGCGCCGCGCGGTGTTCCCGGTTTCCGATGCCGGTCGGGATGGTGGTCTGACGGCCGCGCGGAAAAGGCTTGAATATCACACCGGGCCCGCGCGAGTCTCGCGCAAGCCCGGCGCGCATGCTTTCGGGCGGGCAACCCAAGGAACCTGGCCCGTGACACTCTATCTTCGCTCGCTGCGACCGGTGCAATTGCGTCTGATCTCGGCAATCGCCAGGCATGGCAAGCTGCGCCTGGCGGCGGATACCTGCAACATGACGACGCCGGCGGCCTCGCGCATGTTGGCCGAGATCGAAAGCCAACTTGGCACCGAATTGTTCACCCGTACGCCCAAGGGCATGTTGCCGACGCCCGCAGGCCGGGTGCTGGTCAATCATGCCCGCAAGCTGGTGCATGACATTGACCAGATGGCGCAGGACTTCGCGGCTCATCTTGGGGGCACCGGTGGCTCGGTGCGGGTCGGAGCAGTCACCGGGGGCGCCCTTGCGGCGGCGATCCCGGCGATCCTGGACCTGAAATCGGAGGCGCCGCTGGTGGATGTTGCGCTGGATGTATCCTCATCTTCACGCTTGATGTGGGGGCTGGAGCGCGGCGAATTCGATTTCACCCTGAGCCGCGTCGGGCCGCATGATTATTCCCGCGACTTCGAGATCCATCCGGCCGGCGATGAAGCGGTGCTGTTGATGGTGCGCCGCGGGCATCCCATGGCCGAGGCCGGCGAGGTGACGCTGGCCGAGTTGCGCGACCAGGCCTGGACGATGCAGGATCGCGGCGCGCCCATCCGACACGCCTTGGAAATCGCCTTTCACGAAGAGGGGACGGACCTGCCGGCAAACCTGATCAAGACCGCTTCGGTGGTGGCGATCATGGCCTTGCTGCGCGACTCCGACGTCATTGCCGTGGTCACTCATGAAGTGGCCGATCTTCTGCTGTCGCCGCCCTTTTGCGCCGACCTGGCCCTGCTTCGGACGGTGCGGCAGATCCGGATCGAGCCCTATCACATCCTCTGCCCGCGCGATCGATTGATGTCGCCGGCGGCCCAGCGTCTGCTGGCGCTGGTCCAGGCCCGTCTGGGCCGCTAGTGTGTTACCAATACTGTCAACGCGATAGTCCGAGATGTAAATTGTTGGGCAATCCGTCCTCGGCATAGGCTCCCCTCAACACAAGGTTTGCATCCGGAGGGGACATGAAGAGCCGCGCAACAATTCACCGGGATTTTGCCATCGCGCAGATCGACGATCGCCTCTATTCGGCTTTTATCGAGCACATGGGCCGGGCCATCTATACCGGCATCTATGAACCGGATCACCCGACCGCCAACGCCGACGGTTTCCGCCAGGACGTGCTCGAACTGGTGCGGGGGCTGAAGATCCCGGCAATCCGCTATCCGGGTGGCAATTTCGTTTCCGCCTACAAATGGGAAGACGGGATCGGCCCGCAAGCGGATCGCCCGGTGCGGCTCGATCTCGCCTGGCGCTCGAAAGAGACCAACCAGGTGGGCATCAACGAGTTTGCGAAATGGGCACGCGACGCCGAGATCGAGATGATGCTGGCGGTCAATCTCGGCACCCGCGGCATCGAGGAGGCGCGCAATTTCGTCGAATATTGCAACCATCCCTCGGGCACCTATTGGAGCGACCTGCGCCGCAGCCATGGGGTCGACCAACCCTATGGCGTGAACATGTGGTGCCTGGGCAACGAGATGGACGGCCCCTGGCAGATCGGCCACATGGAGGCCAAGGAATACGGCCGCCTGGCCGACGAGACATCCAAGGCGGTCAAGGCTTTCGGCAAGGGAATCGAGACCGTGGTCTGCGGCTCGTCGAACGACCAGATGCCGACCTATCCCGACTGGGAGCGGCAGGTGCTGGAGGAATGCTACGAGAACGTCGATTACATCTCGCTGCACAAGTATTTCGGCAACAACAGCCGCGACAGCCTGAACTACTTTGCCAAGATCGAGGAGACCGGGCGGTATATCCAGTCGATCGGCGGCGTCATCGATTACGTCAAGGCCAAGAAACGGGCCAAGAATGACATCTACATCTGCTTCGATGAATGGAATGTCTGGTATCACAACCGCGCGCAGGATTCGAAGAATTGGCAGTCCTGGGACTGGCCCGAGGCGCCCGCGCTGCTGGAAGAGGATTACAACCTCGAAGATGCGATCTTTGTCGGCGGTCTGCTCAACGAGTTCATCCGCCGCTCGGATCGGGTCAAGATCGCCTGTATCGCGCAGCTTGTGAATGTCATCGCGCCGATCCGCACAGAGACCGGTGGCCCGGCCTGGGCGACGACGATCTATTACCCCTATCAATTCGCCAGTCTCCATGGCCGGGGAACGACGCTGAACGTCGCGGTGGACGGCCCGCGATATGATGCCAGGGTGGCGCAGGACGTGAACTACCTGGATGTTGCGGCGGTTCTGGCGCCCGACGGCAGGTCGATCACCATCTTTGCCATAAACCGTAGCCCGGACGCGACCATGGACCTCGACCTTGCGCTGCACGGTTTCGATGGCCTCGGCCTGATCGATCACCAGGTGATGGGCGGCAACAGCGCCGATGCGCGGATTGCCAATACCGCGGCACAGCCCGACCGGATCACGCCACGCAAGGGCGAAAAGCTGGCGGTTGCAGATGGCAGGGTGACCGGCGAGCTGCCCGCGTTCTCTTATAGCGTGATCCGATTGTCGGTCGGCTGACGGCAGAATGCGTGAGGAACCGGAAAAGGGGGGAGCGGCAATGCAGGACACCGGAGTTCATCTGAGAGACGTCACGAAGAGCTTTGGCGCGGTGGATGTGATCCGGGGGGTCGACATGGACATTCCGCGCGGTCAGTTCGCGGTGTTCGTCGGCCCCTCGGGCTGCGGCAAATCTACCCTGCTGCGGATGATTGCCGGCCTCGAGGACACCAGCGACGGCCAGATCGCCATCGGCGCGCGCGATGTGACGCACGAAGACCCGGCAGATCGCGGCGTGGCCATGGTGTTCCAATCTTACGCCCTTTACCCGCATCTCTCGGTGTTCGAGAACATGGCGTTCAGCCTGCGCCTGGCAAAACGGCCCAGGGCGGAGGTCGACGAAAAGGTGCGCCGGGCGGCCGGCATCCTGAAACTGTCGGACCACCTGGACAAGAAGCCGGCGCAATTGTCCGGCGGTCAGCGACAGCGGGTGGCCATCGGCCGCGCCATCGTGCGGGCGCCGGATGTGTTCCTGTTCGACGAGCCGCTGTCGAACCTCGATGCCGAGCTGCGGGTGCAGATGCGCCTCGAATTGGCGCGGCTGCACAAGCAGCTCGGCGCGACGATGATCTATGTCACCCATGATCAGGTCGAGGCGATGACCCTGGCCGACACGATCTTTGTGCTGCAAGGCGGGCACGTACAACAACATGGCGCGCCGCTTGATCTATATGACGACCCGTCGAACCGCTTCGTGGCGGGTTTTATCGGATCGCCGTCGATGAACTTTTTCGAGGCAACGGTCGCCAGCCATACCAAGGACGGCATTACCGCCCAGCTGGCCGGCCAGCCCGACCAGAGCTTTGACATTCCGCTGCGCCATCGCCCGGAGCAAGGCAACGTCCTCGTGCTGGGCATGCGGCCCGAGCATCTGATGGTGACGGCAGCGGGCGGCATGCGTGTCACCGTGGACGTCGCCGAAGAGCTGGGCGGCGTGTCCTATCAGCATGGCACGCTGGAGGGCGGCGAAGCCGTGATTTTCCAGCAGACCGGCGCGCGCCACGGCATGCACGGCACGGTCCAGACCGTCACGCCCGAGCTGGCACGGATCTTTGTATTCGACAAGAGTGGTGACCGGGTTCGGTAGGGTCACGAGAACAGCAGGAGGAGACTGAAATGATTAGAAAAATTGGGAAACTGACCGCGGCAACCGCCTTGGCCTTGGGGCTTTCGGGCCCGGCTTGGGCGCAGGTCGAGGTCGAGTGGTGGGATTTCCTCGGCGGCGGCGACGGTGTGCGCATGAAGGCGCTGATCGGCCAGTTCAACGAGGAACACCCCGACATTCAGATCAACGGCACCACGCTGGAATGGGGGCTGCCGTTTTATACCAAGGTGCGCACCTCGGTGGCGGTCGGGCAGGGGCCCGACATCATGACCTATCACCTGTCGCGCCTGCCTCTGGCGCTCGAGGAGGGCGTGCTGTCGCCGATCACCGAGGCCGATCTCGAGACCGCCGGGATCTCGACCGGCGATTTCTTCCCGGCCTCCATCGCCGCCGCCTCGAGCGAGGACGGCGCGCTGATGGCCGTGCCTTTCGACATCCATGCCATCGTCACCTATTACAACCGCACCGCGCTGGAAGGCACCGAATGGCTGGACGCTGACGGCAACCTGACCGGGCTGAACTCGATCGACGACATGACCGCGCTGCTGACCTGGGCCAAGGACAACGGCTTTTCCGATCCGCTGAGCTTTCAGACCGAGGGCGGCGGCGGCACTTGGCGCGTCTTCTATACCCTGCTGCGCCAGCAGAACGGCGAGATGCTGACCGATGGCGAAGTGCTGGCCGGTGACAATCTCGACAAGGCGGCCAATGCGATCAAGATCATGGCCGATTGGCGCGCTGCCGGGCTGATCCCGGAGCAGGCCGCCTACGAGGCGTCCGTGGCGCTGTTTTCAGGCGGAAAATCGGTGCTGCACATCAACGGCGTCTGGGAAGTGCCGACCTTCAAGGACCAGACCGAGGCCGACACTCTGGGCTTTGACTGGTTCGCCAACGAGGTGCCGCAGCTGATGGACCAGCCCGCGACCTGGGCGGACAGCCACGCCTTTGCCATCCCCAATGATCCCGATATGGACGCCGAAACCCGCGACGCGGTTCTGACCGTGATCGGCTGGATGGAAAAGCACTCCCTGGACTGGGCGGGCGCCGGCCACATCCCGGCGTACAAGCCGACGGTGGACAGCGACGCATATGGCGCGTTGCAACCGAACGCGACCTATGCCTCTCTGGCCGGCAACGCGGCCTTTGATCCGCGCTCCAAGATCGCGGGCGTCGCCTCGCCGATCTATGACGCGGTGGACAACCTGATCGCCCCTGCGGTGCATGGGTTCCTCAGCGCCGATGATGCCGCGGCCGAGATGAAAGCCCAGCTCCAAGCACTGTTGAACTGAAGACGATGGCCGGGGATGTGACATACATGTTCCCGGCGTCACATGCCGAAGGCAGGGAGGCCGTCATGTCGAAAGCAAACCGTCGCCGTCGCGAATTGCGGGCCGCAGGCCTGTTGATCGCGCCCTTCCTGCTGGTCTTCACGGTTTTCTTTCTCTACCCGACCTACAAGGTCATCGCGCTCAGCTTTACCGATGCGCCACTGATCGGCGAGGGCACCTGGATCGGGCTGGCGAACTACGTCAAGCTGTTCAACGACCGGCTGTTCTACACCTCGCTCTGGAACAACTTCTACTTCGTGCTGCTGACCGTCGTGCCGACCACGGTGATCGCGCTTCTGATCGCGCTGGCGGTGAGCAAGCTGAAGGGCCGGATGCAGGCGCTGGTGCTGACGCTGTTTTTCCTGCCCTATGTGCTGCCGGTCTCGGTCGTCACCATGATCTGGACCTGGATGCTGGATTTCCAGTTCGGCATCCTGCAACCGCTGATCGCGGCGGTGACGGGCAAACCGGTGCCGGTGTTCAAGAACCCCTATTGGGTGATGCCGATGATCGCCGTCGTCACCATCTGGTGGACCAATGGCTTCAACGTGCTGTTGCTCATCGCCGGGCTGCGCAACATTCCCCAGGATCTCTACGAGGCCGCGGCCCTGGATGGGGCCACGTCATGGCAGCGCTTCTGGCGGATCACCTGGCCGCTGCTCTGGCCGATCACCGCGCTGGTGCTGACGCTGCAACTGATCCTGCAACTCAAGCTTTTCGATCAGGTCTACCTGCTGTCGAACGGCGGCCCCTTCAACCAGTCGTATGTGGTGCTGATGCAGATGTACCGCGAGGCCTTTCAGCTCAACAACGGCGGCTATGCCTCGGCCATCGCCATGGTGCTCTTCGGGATCATCGTCATCGTCTCGGTCCTGCAATTCCAGCTGCTGCGTATCGGAGCCCGCAAATGACCGCCAAACGCGCCCGCAACCTCGCCTTTTCCGCCATCGTGCTGATCGCCGCCGCGATCTGGATCTTTCCGCTCTACTGGGCGCTGACCACCTCGCTGCGCAGCGAGAACCGGATCATCTCGGACGCCGGCGTGCTGATCGACGAGCTGAATTTCTCGGCCTATATCGATGTGCTGTCGACCTCGAAGCTGCCGCTGTGGTATCTCAATTCGGTGGGCACCTCGGTGATCATCACCGTCATCGTCCTGCTGACCGGCATGATGTGCGCCTATGCGCTGTCGCAGCTCAGGTTCCCGGGGCGTCAGACGCTCTATCTTCTGGTGGTGGCGAGCTTCATGGTGCCGGTGCCGGCGCTTTACGTGGCGCAGTTCGTGCTGATGAACGATCTCGACATGGTCAATACCTGGTGGGGGATCATCTTGCCGCAATTGATCGTGCCGGTGGTGGTGATCGTCTACAAGCAGTTTTTCGACGCCATTCCGCGCGAAATGCGCGAGGCGGTGCTGCTGGACGGCGGCGGCGAATTCGTGCTGCTGTTCAAGCTGTACCTGCCGCTGAACTGGGGGATCACCGCGGCGCTGGCGATCATCACCTTCATCTCGGCCTGGAACAATTTTTTCTGGCCGTTCCTGGTGGTCACCAGCGAGGACATGATGACCATCCCGGTCGGCATTACCCAAGTCACCGATGCCTTTGGCGTGGCCTATGCCCGGATGATGGCGCTGGCGCTTCTGGCCGCCGCGCCGGTGATCATCGGCTACCTGATCTTCCAGCGGCGCGTCACCGAAGCGGTGATGATCTCGGCCGGGGTGAAAGGCTAGGGGGTTTCGCGGCGGCAATGCCCCCGCGCTCAGAGCCGCCGCAGCACCTCATCCAGCAGGCGCTGCGCGACCGGCGACAAGGCGCGGTGGCGGACATGCAGCACCAGATAGTTCGACACCACGATGTTTTCGTCGGTTTCGACAATCGCCAATCCGGGGGCGATGCGGGCCAGGAGCTGCCCGACCTCCCGGGTCTGAGGCGAGACCGCCCGGGAATCCGAGACGATGTTCAGGGCGATGAGCAAGGACGAGCTGTTTGTCACCTGCGCCGGCGTCGGCAGACGATTTTCCAGAAACGCGGTTTCCAGTGCGGTACGGATCGGAGACCCCGGTTCCTGAATGACAAACTCGTAGGGCAGGGTCTCTGACAGCGCCACCCGTCGGCCTGCAAGCGGATGATCGGCGCTTGCCACCAGGCAGACGGTTTCGGTGCGGCCGGGATAGGCCTGAAAGGCCCGCAGGTCGCTGTCTGATCCGACCCGCGCCAAAACGAAATCGAACCGGCCTTCCTCGAGCCCGCGGATCAATGTCACCGAGGGCGCCACCTCGATGGTGGGCTGGATGTCCGGCATCTCGGCGCGCACGGCCATCAGCGCGGGCACCAGGGCGCCCACCGCCGGCCCGGTGACCGCGCCGACGCGCACCGCGCCGGCGGTGCCGCCCTGAAGCTGCGCGATCTCGGTGGTCAGCGTGTCCACCTCGGCGAGGATGACCCGGGCGTGGCGCACGAAGGCCGCGCCGATCGGCGTCGGCGCCATCCCGCGCGGCAGACGTTCGAACAGCGGCCCGCCGGCATCGGTTTCGATCTCGGACAACATGCGCGAGGCGGCGGGTTGCGACATGCCCACCGCATCCGCCGCAAGCTGCAACTTGCCATGATCGCGGATGGCGCAGATCAGCTTGAGATGGGACGGTTTCATCCGTTGGGTCAGGGCGGAGGTCATGCGACCTAGGCATATCATATATGTTATGTCGGTCGTCAATGTTCGAATTAGTATGATATGTTTTGCCCGGTTACTTTGGCCCCCAAGGCGCTTCCGATGCAACGAGCGGCGCCTCAGAGGAGGACAAAATGACATTCAAATCCATTCTCGCCAGCACTGCGCTGGCGACCATTCTTGCCACCAGTGCCTATGCCGACGGTTTTGTCGGGATTGCCATGCCCACAAAATCATCCGCCCGCTGGATCTCGGACGGCGAGTCGATGGTGCAGCAGTTCGAAGCCGCGGGTTACGAGACCATCCTGCAATACGCCGAGGATGACATTCCCAACCAGCTGGCGCAGATCGAGAACATGATCACCAACGGCGTCGATGCGCTGGTGATCGCGGCGATTGACGGCACTACCCTGTCGAACGCGCTGGAGAACGCGAGTTTCGCCGGCATCGAGGTGATTGCCTATGACCGTCTGATCCGCGACAGCGGCAATGTCAGCTATTACGCCACCTTCGACAACTTCAAGGTCGGCGTGCAGCAGGCCGAGACGCTCGTCGCCGGGCTCGAGGAACGCTATCCCGATGTCGCGCCTTGGAATGTCGAGCTGTTCGGCGGCTCGCCCGACGACAACAACGCCTATTTCTTCTACGATGGCGCGATGTCGGTGCTGCAACCGCTGATCGACAGCGGCAAGGTCAACGTCGTCTCGGGCCAGATGGGCATGGACACGGTGGGCACCCTGCGTTGGGACGGCGCGGTGGCGCAGGCGCGGATGGATAATCTGCTTTCGGCGCATTACACCGACAAGCAGGTGCATGGCGTTCTGTCGCCTTACGATGGGCTGTCCATCGGCATCCTGTCTTCGCTCAAAGGTGTGGGCTACGGCACCGGCGACACGCCGATGCCGATCGTCACCGGTCAGGACGCCGAGGTGCCTTCGGTCAAGTCGATCCTGGCGGGCGAACAGTATTCTACGATCTTCAAGGATACCCGCGAACTCGCCCGCGTCACCGTTGGCATGGTCGAGGCCTTGCTGGAAGGCGGCGAGCCCGAGATCAACGACACCGAGACCTATGACAACGGCGTCAAGGTCGTGCCGTCCTATCTGCTCGAGCCGCTGAAGGTCACCGAGGAGAACTGGCAGGAACGCCTGATCGACACCGGCTATTACACCCTCGATCAGATCAAGTAAGCGCTCCGGCGCATTTCTCTCCCTGTCGTTGATCTGACGGGCCGGTCTGCATCGTCGGGCCGGTCCGCCTGAAATTCCCCGAACCCGTGAGGCACCCGCCATGCAGGACATGCTGCTGGACATGCGCTCCATCACCAAGACCTTTCCGGGCGTCAAGGCGCTCGACAATGTCTCGTTGCAGGTCAAGGCCGGCGAGATTCACGCCATCTGCGGCGAGAACGGCGCCGGCAAGTCGACGCTGATGAAAGTGCTCTCCGGCGTCTACCCGGCGGGCAGCTACGACGGCGAAATCCATTATGACGGCGCCCTGACCGAGATGCGCGACATCGCCGACAGCGAGGCGCGCGGCATCATCATCATCCATCAGGAGCTGGCGCTGGTGCCGCTGCTGTCGATTGCCGAGAACCTGTTTCTCGGCAATGAAAACGCCCGCGGCGGCGTCATCGACTGGCGCGACACCAACCGCCGGACCGAGGCGCTGTTGCGCAAGGTGGGCCTGCGCGATGCCCCGACGACGCAGGTCGAAAAGCTGGGCGTCGGCAAGCAGCAACTGGTCGAGATCGCCAAGGCGCTGGCCAAGGACGTGCGGTTGCTGATCCTCGACGAGCCGACCTCGGCCCTGTCGGAGAGCGACAGCCAGAAGCTGCTCGACCTGATGCTCGAGCTCAAGGCGCAGGGCATGACGCAGATCATCATCAGCCACAAGCTGAACGAGGTGCGCCGCGTGGCCGACAGCGTCACGGTGATCCGCGACGGCCAGTCGGTCAGCAGTTTCGACACCAGCGACGGCATCACCGAAGACCGCATCGTGCGCGACATGGTGGGCCGGTCGATGGAAAACCGCTATCCCGAGCGGACCCCGGAGATCGGCGAACGCATCATGCGCGTTGCCGACTGGTCGGTCTATCACCCCGAGCATGACGACCGGCAGGTGATCAAGGACGTCGGCTTTGACGTCCGCGCCGGCGAGGTGGTCGGCATCGCCGGCCTGATGGGGGCCGGCCGGACCGAGCTTGCCATGTCGATCTTCGGCCGGAGCTGGGGGCAGAACATCTCGGGCACGGTCGAGATGCACGGCCAGCCGGCGGATGTCTCGGACGTCAGCCGAGCCATTGCCGCCGGGCTGGCCTATGTGCCGGAGGATCGCAAGAGCCTCGGGCTGATCCTCGACGACAGCATCACCCGCAACATCACCATCTCCAACCTGCCGGACGTGGCGCGCGGGCCGGTGCTGAACGAACATGCCGAAAAGCGCGTGGCCGAAAAATATCGCGGTGATCTGGGGATCCGCACGCCGGGCGTGTTCCAGAAGGTGGTGAACCTCTCGGGCGGCAACCAGCAAAAGGTGGTGCTGTCAAAATGGCTCTTTGCCGGCCCCGAAGTGCTGATCCTGGACGAGCCGACCCGCGGCATCGACGTCGGGGCGAAATACGAAATTTACGGTCTGATCAACGATCTCGCCGCCGCCGGCAAGGGCGTGGTGATGATCTCGTCGGAGATGCCGGAACTGCTGGGCATGTGCGACCGGATCTACGTGATGAACGAAGGCGCCTTCGTGGGCGAAATGCCCGCAAGCGACGCCAGTCAGGAGCGCATCATGTCGCTCATCGTGAACAACTAGGGGGCTTGCCATGTCGATGGCCGAAGACACCAACCAAAAGGCCGGCGGCTCGGGCCGACTTGCCGAATACCTCACCGCGCATCTGCGCGAATACGGGCTGCTGTTTGCTCTGATCGCGATCATGGCGTTTTTTCAGGTGGTCACCTCGGGCACGCTGCTGCGCCCGATCAACCTGACCAACCTGCTGTTGCAGAACAGCTATATCGTCATCATGGCGCTGGGGATGCTGATCGTCATCGTCGCCGGGCACATCGACCTGTCGGTCGGATCGGTGATGGGGTTTGTCGGGGCGCTGGCGGCGGTGATGGTGGTCAACTGGGAGGTGCCCATCGCCGTGACCATGGCGACATGCGTCGTGGTCGGGGCGCTGATCGGAGGCGCGCAGGGCTATTGGGTGGCCTATTGGAAAATTCCCAGCTTCATCGTGACGCTTGCCGGGATGCTGGTGTTCCGCGGCTTGTCGCTGTGGCTTCTGGAAGGCCAGTCGGTCGGCCCCTTCCCGCGCGAATTTCAGGTGATCGCCACCGGTTTCGTGCCGGATGTCCTGCCCGGCGGCGAGGCGCTGAAAGGCGTCCTCGGCACCCGCAACTTCAATGTGCTTGCCTGCGCCATCGGCATCATCGCCGCAAGCTGGGTGGTCTGGTCCGGGCTGCGCAAGCGCGCCCACAACAAGGCCTACGGCATCGAGGACGAACCGCGCGCCTTCTTTGTGGTGCGCACCGCGATCATCGCGCTGGCGCTGGTCTTCATCCTCTACAAGCTGGCGACCTTCCGGGGCCTGCCCAATGTGCTGCTGACCATGGGCGTTCTGACCGTTGTCTATGCCTTCATCACCGAACGCACGGTGCTGGGCCGCCGCATCTATGCGCTTGGCGGCAACGAGAAGGCGGCCAAGCTCTCGGGCATCAAGACCGAACGGCTGACCTTCCTGGCCTTCGTCAACATGGGCATCCTAGCGGCCATCGCGGGACTGGTCTTTGCCGCCCGCCTGAACACCGCGACCCCCAAGGCCGGGTTCGCGCTGGAACTCGACGTGATCGCGGCGGTCTTTATCGGCGGGGCGTCGATGTCGGGCGGCGTTGGCCGGATCGTCGGCGCCGTGGTGGGCGCCTTCCTGATGGGGGTTCTCAACAACGGCATGTCGATCATGGGCATCGGCATCGATTACCAGCAGATGATCAAGGGGCTGGTGCTGCTCGCGGCCGTGATCTTCGACGTCTACAACAAGAAGAAGGGCTGAGGCATGGCTTTCAAACCCGCCAAATGGCCGCGCAAGTTGCGCTCTGCCGAATGGTACGAGGGCAGCACGAAGGACGTGATCTATCATCGCGGCTGGATGAAGAACCAGGGCTACCCCGACGATCTCTTTGACGGCCGCCCGGTGATCGGCATCCTCAACACCTGGTCCGACATGACGCCGTGCAACGGTCACCTGCGCGAACTGGCGGAAAAGGTGAAGGCCGGAATCTGGGAGGCCGGCGGGTTTCCGATGGAGGTGCCGGTATTCTCGGCCTCGGAAAACACCTTCCGCCCCACCGCGATGATGTTCCGCAACCTCGCCGCCCTCAGCATCGAGGAACAGATCCGCGGCCAGCCGATGGATGGCTGCGTGCTGATGGTGGGCTGCGACAAGACCACGCCGTCGCTTCTGATGGCGGCCGCGTCCTGTGACCTGCCGTCCATCGTGGTGACCGGCGGGCCGATGCTGAACGGCTGGTTCCAAGGCGAAAGGGTCGGCGCGGGCACGCACCTGTGGCGCTTTTCCGAGGCGGTGAAGGCCGGCGAGATGACGCAGGAGGACTTCCTCGAAGCGGAATCCGCCGTCACCCGTTCCTCCGGCACCTGCAACACCATGGGCACGGCGTCGAGCATGGCGAGCATGTCCGAAGCGCTTGGCATGGCGCTGTCGGGCAATGCGGCGATCCCTGCGGTGGACAGCCGACGTCGGGTCATGGCGCAGCTTTCCGGGCGCCGCATCGTGCAGATGGTCAAGGACGATCTGAAACCCTCGGACATCCTGACCCGCGAGGCATTCGAAAATGCCATCCGTTGCAACGGGGCGGTGGGTGGTTCGACCAACACGGTCGTTCACATGTTGGCCATCGCGGGCCGGGTGGGCGTGGATCTCACGCTGGACGACTGGGACCGGTGCGGGCGGGATGTCGCCACGATCCTGAACCTTCAACCCTCGGGCAAATACCTGATGGAGGAATTCTTCTATGCCGGCGGTCTGCCTGTGGTGCTGAAACGGCTGGCCGAGGGCGGCAAGCTGCACAAGACGGCTCTGACCGTTTCGGGCCAAACGATCTGGGACGAGGTCAAGGACGCAAAGAACTGGAACGAGGACGTGATCCTGCCGCTCGACAAGGCCTTGACGCAAAGGGGCGGGATCGCGGTGCTGACGGGCAATCTTGCGCCGAAGGGGGCGATCCTCAAACCCTCGGCCGCCTCGCCGCATCTGATGCAGCACCGCGGCCGCGCCGTCGTCTTCGAGGACATCGACGATTACAAGGCCAGGATCAACGATGACGCGCTCGACATCGACGAGACCTGCATCATGGTGCTCAAGAACTGCGGGCCCAAGGGCTATCCCGGTATGGCCGAGGTCGGCAACATGGGACTGCCGCCCAAGGTGCTGAAGAAAGGCGTCAAGGACATGATCCGCATTTCCGATGCGCGCATGTCCGGCACCGCCTATGGCACGGTGATCCTGCACACCTCGCCCGAGGCGGCGGCGGGCGGGCCGCTGGCGGTTGTCCGCAGCGGCGACATGATCGAGGTCGATGTCGAAAACCGGCGCCTGCACCTCGACATCACCGAGGCGGAATTGCAGGCGCGGCTGGCCGATTGGACGCCGGCGCATGAACGCGCCGAAAGCGGCTATGCCTGGCTGCACCAGGCGCATGTGGAAGGCGCGGATACCGGCGCCGACCTGGATTTCCTCAAGGGCTGCCGCGGGGCGCCCGTGGGCAAGGATTCTCACTGATGAAAATAGCCCTCGTTGGCATAGGAAAGATCGCGGTGGACGAGCATGTGCCCGCGATATCGGACAGCCCCGACTGGGAACTCGCCGCCACCGTCAGCCGGGAGGGCGCGGTTGACGGCGTGGAGGCCTTTACCGACCTCGGCGCCATGCTCGAGGCGCGGCCCGACATTCGCGTCGTCTCGCTCTGCCTGCCCCCGGTGCCGCGGTTTGCCTATGCGATGCAGGCCATTGCGGCCGGGCGCCATGTCATGCTGGAAAAGCCGCCCGGGGCCACGCTGGCCGAGTGCCATGCGCTCGAGCGGGCGGCGCGGGCAGCGGGGCTGACGCTCTACACCACCTGGCATTCGCGCGCGGCCGAGATGGTCGGGGCGGCGAAAGCCTGGCTGGAGGACAAGACGCTGACGTCGCTGACCGTGACCTGGAAAGAGGACGTGCGGCGCTGGCATCCGGGGCAGAGCTGGCTCTGGGAGCCGGGCGGTCTCGGTGTCTTTGACCCGGGCATCAACGCGCTGTCGATCGTGACCGAGATTCTGGCCGAAGACCTGCATGTCACCCAGGCGGTGCTGGAGGTGCCCGAGAACTGCCAGACGCCGATTGCGGCCCGGGTCGGGTTTTGCCATCCCGGCGGCGCCAGGGCCGAGGCCGTTTTCGACTGGCGCCAGCAAGGCGATCAGATCTGGGAAATCGTGGCGGTGACCGAAAGCGGCAGCCTCCGGCTGGCCGATGGCGGTGCAAGGCTCGAGATCGACGGCACGGTCAAAGGCGCAGCTGCGGCGCTCGCCGGGGAATACCCGCGGCTCTACAAGCGTATGGCCGACCTGGTGCGTCAGGGGCAGTGCGATGTCGATCTGCGTCCGATGACCCTGGTGGCCGATATCTTCATGCTCGGCCGGCGCGAACGTGTGGCGCCCTTTGTCGAGAGTGCGACCGATGCCGCTTGACCCGCCGACCGAGGAAAGCCTGACCATTGCGCGCGGGCGGTCGCGGGCGCGGATCCTGACCTATGGCGCCACGCTGGCCGACTTTCGCCTCGATGGCTTTACCCATTCGCTGGTGCTGGGCAGTGAGGACGCCGTCGCCTATCGCGGCCCGATGCGCTATTTCGGGGCCATTGTCGGACCGATTGCCAATCGCATAGCAGGCGGCCGGGCGCCACTCGACGGCGGGATCGTCACACTCGCGACCAACGAGGGCGACACCGCGCTGCACGGCGGTCCGCAGGGACTGTCGCAGCGCACCTGGAGCATCGAGAGCCGGGACCGGCATCGGGTGGTCCTTGGCATCGCGTCCGACCCGGGTGATGGCGGTCCGCCTGGGCCGCTGACGATCCGGGTGGCCTATGAGATCGAGGAGGACGGCGCGCTGCGGCTCGAGATCACAGGTCAGAGCCCGGCGCGAACTTTCTGCAACCCGGCCTTTCACGGCTATTGGTGTCTCGGCGGCGAGGGCCTGGCCGGGCATCGACTGCGTGTTGCCGCCGATCATTATCTGCCGACCGACCGGGCGCTGATCCCCACCGGCGAGATCGCACCGGTCGCCGGCACGGCCTATGACCTGCGAAGCCCGACGCCATTGCCGGCCGCTGTCGATCTTGACACCAACTTCTGCCTGAATGGCACGGGCTTTCGCAAGGTCGCGTGGCTGGAAACCGACCGGCTGACGATGACGGTGGAGACCGATGCGCCGGGACTTCAGATCTATGATGCCGCCGGTCTCGACACGCGCCCGGCGCGGGGCCATCACGGAAAGCCCTATGGTGCCTTTGCCGGTCTGGCGATGGAGCCCCAGCTCTGGCCCGATGCGCCGAACCACCCAGAGTTTCCCTCGATCGAGTTGAGCCCCAACAGGGTGTTCCGCCAATCCTCCCGTTTCAGATTCATCCGCAAGGAGACCCCATGATCCAACCATTGACCGGAATCCTCCCCGTGGCGCCGACGCCGTTTCACGCCGACGGGGCCATCGACACCGAGGGCATGACACGGGTGCTGGACTGCATGATCGACCAGGGGGTCGACGCGATCTGCATCCTGGCCAATTACTCGGAACAATTCGTTCTGTCGGATGAAGAGCGCGCCACTCTGACCCGGTTCTCGCTCGAGCATGTGGCGGGCCGGGTGCCGGTGATCGTCACCACCAGCCATTTCAGCACTCAGGTGGTGGTCGATCGCGCCCGCGAGGCCGAAGCCCTGGGCGCGGCGATGCTGATGATGATGCCGCCTTATCACGGTGTGGGTCTGGTGCCGGGCGAGGCGGCGATCTTCGAGCATTTCGCCGCCGCGTCGGATGCGGTCTCGATCCCGATCATGGTGCAGGATGCGCCACTATCGGGCGCGACCTTGCCGGTGCCACTGCTGGTGCGGATGGCGAAAGAGATCGAGAATGTCAGCTATTTCAAGATGGAAACACCGTTTGCCGCCGACAAGCTGGCGGCGTTGATCGAGGCGGGGGGCGAGCATATCGTTGGCCCGTTTGACGGCGAAGAGGCGGTGACCCTGCTGGCCGACCTGGATGCCGGCTGCACCGGCACCATGACCTCGGCGCTGCAACCCGAACTGATCCGGCCCATCGTCACCGAGTATCGCGCCGGCAATGTCGATGCTGCGCTGGCGCAATGGCGCGCCTGCCTGCCGCTGATCAACCATGAAAACCGCCAATGCGGGCTGCGTGCGGCCAAGACCGTGATGCAGGCGGGGGGCGTGATCGGTTCGGATCACGTGCGCC
Organism: Marinovum sp. PR37; assembly: GCF_028807375.1. Classification (NCBI taxonomy): domain Bacteria; kingdom Pseudomonadati; phylum Pseudomonadota; class Alphaproteobacteria; order Rhodobacterales; family Roseobacteraceae; genus Marinovum; species Marinovum sp. PR37. The sequence continues at coordinate 107,799 of NZ_JARAML010000007.1, forward strand.
ATCCGCTCAAACCGATGACGGACCGGACGCGGGCCCGGCTGCTGCAACTGGCGGCCGAAAGCGAGGTGATCGCGCTGCGCTGGGGAAAGTGAGGACAACAAGATGGCCTATGACCACAAAGGCAAGCATCTGATCGCAGGCGATTGGATCGGGTCCGACGACAGTTTTGACTCGCAGCCGGTGACCGGGCCGGCGCTCAGTTTTGCGGCGGGTGGCGCAGAGGAAGTGGACCGCGCCGCACGGGCCGCGGAACGCGCGTTTTCGACCTACGGCAACACCTCTCGCGCCGCGCGGGCGGATTTTCTCGAGGCCATCGCCGAAGAGATCGAGGGACGTGGCGCCGAGATCACCCGGCTTGGCTGCGCCGAGACCGGCCTGCCGGCCGCCCGGTTGGAGGGTGAGCGCGGACGCACCACCGGCCAGCTCAGACTGTTTGCGGCGCATATCCGCGCGGGCCGCCATCTTGACCGGCGTCATGATCCGGCGCTGCCCGAGCGGCAGCCCTTGCCGCGGCCAGATCTGCGAATGGTTCAGCGGCCCGTCGGGCCGGTGGCGGTCTTTGGCGCTTCGAATTTCCCGCTCGCCTTTTCGACTGCGGGCGGGGACACCGCATCGGCCCTGGCCGCTGGATGTCCGGTTGTGGTCAAGGGCCATCCGGCGCATCCGGCCACCGGCGAGATTGTCGCCGAGGCCATTGCCGCGGCCGTCGCGCGCAGCGGCATGCCGCCGGGCACCTTTTCCTTTGTTCAGGGAACCAGCCACGCCCTTGGCGGCGCCCTGGTCCAACACCCCCTGATCCGCGCGGTCGGCTTTACCGGCTCGCTGGCGGGCGGCCGGGTGCTCTTCGATCTCTGCGCTGCCCGCCCCGAACCGATCCCGTTCTTTGGCGAGCTGGGCTCGGTAAACCCGGTCTTTCTCCTGCCGGCGGCGCTTGCGTCTCGAGCGACCGAGCTTGGCGCGGCCTGGGCCGCATCGCTGACCATGGGGGTGGGCCAGTTCTGCACCAAGCCGGGCATCGTGATCGCCGACGAGGGGCCGGGGCTCGAGGCCTTCACTCAGGCGGCGGCCCGCGCGGCCTCCGATGTGGCCGCCTCGGCGATGCTGACCGAGGGGATCGCAAGCGCCTTCGGGCGCGGCGCGGCGCAGGTCAGATCGCGGCCCGGCGTGACGGAGATCCTCAATGCTCCCGCCGAGGGGCGACAGGCCGGGCCGGCGCTGTTCCGGGTCAGCGCCCGGGACTGGCTTGCACAAAGTGCGCTGGCCGAAGAGGTCTTTGGACCGCTGGGCCTTGTCGTGACCGCTTCCGGGCCGGAGCAGATGCTCGAGGTTGCCAGAAGCCTGAAAGGCCAGCTGACCGCAACGCTTCAGCTCGACGAGGCCGACACCGACCTGGCGCGGGAATTCGTTCCGGTTCTGGAACACAAGGCCGGGCGCGTGCTTGTGAACGGCTTTCCGACCGGGGTCGAGGTGGCAGATGCGATGGTACATGGCGGGCCCTATCCCGCATCTACCAATTTTGGCGCTACCTCGGTCGGCACCCTGGCGATCCGCCGGTTCCTGCGGCCGGTATGTTACCAGAACATGCCCGAGCGCCTGTTGCCGGCAGACCTGCGCGACGACTGACCGGCCTGCCGGCCCTGGCCCGGCTAAAGGTCGGTCAAGGCGCGGCAGAGCGGGTGTGAAGGGTCGCGCAGCCCGTCGATGACGTCGAAATGGTGGCGGTCGGCTTCGGCGATCAGGGGCACCGGAGCGTCAGCCGTGCTCCAGGCCTCGGACAGCAGCGCCGACTGACGCAGGAACTCGGGCCGCTCCACCGCCCCGACCCAAGCCGTCACCTCGACGTTGGGCACCAATCGGCACAGCGCCGGGCTTTCGGCGGCGGCCTCCTCGGGGGTGAGTTTGAGCGAATCGTTCATCGGGTTGAGTTGCAGCGGACGCAGGTCATGCACGCCGCTGATCGAAACCACCCGGTCGACTCGAGCCAGCACCTCGGGGGGCAGGGGGCTGTCGTCGCAGACCATGCGGGTCACGAGATGCCCGCCGGCGGAATGCCCGGTCAGACGGATCGGTCCGGGCACCCGCGCGGCCATCGCGGCGATGGCCCGCCCGATCTGGCCGGTGATCTCGCTGATGCGCGCTTCGGGGGCCAGGGTATAGCCGGGCAGGGCGACGGCCCAGCCCTGCGCCAGCGCGCTTGCCGCGAGATGGGACCAGTAGGATTTGTCGAAGGCCAGCCAGAAGCCGCCATGCACGATAACCACCAGACCATGGGCGGCCTGTTGCGGCAGGAAGATGTCATACGTTTCGCGCGGATGATCGCCGTAGGGCAGGTCCAACTCGCCTGCCACGTCCTCGCGAAATCGTGCCGCCGCGGCGGCCCATCTGTCGGGATAGTCATCGCCTTCGGGAATATGCGCGGCATTGGCAAAGGCGTCGCCCCAGTCGATCCCCGTCAAATCGCTCATCGTCAAATCCTCTCCCTTCGTCTGCCGATCTTTATTCAAGCATAAAAGGTTTATGCTTGAAATAACTTTCTGATCCGGCCACACTGCCCCGCGCCCGCCCGCCGCCGCCTGCGGCACGTCCCGGGTGCCGTGCAGCATGCGACGCCGGGTGCGTGGATACCATAGCCTGAAGGGCATGTGATGACAGATAACAGCTACGATCCGGGCGCCGAAGGCACCAAGATGTCCTTTTCGGACGCGATGTCATATAGCGATTACCTGAGGATAGACGAGCTGCTGTCGCTGCAACAACCGCTGTCCCCGGCGCATGACGAGATGCTGTTCATCATCCAGCACCAGACCAGCGAGCTGTGGATGAAACTGGCGATCCGCGAACTCTCGAGCGCGCGCGAGGCGCTTCTTTCCGGCCAGCTTCCGGCGATGTTCAAGATGCTCGCCCGGGTCACGCGGATTTTCGAGCAGCTCAATTCCGCCTGGGACGTGCTGCGCACCATGACGCCGGCCGATTACACCCGGTTCCGGGATTCGCTGGGCGCATCCTCGGGGTTTCAATCCTATCAATACCGGATGATCGAATTCATTCTCGGCAACCGGAATGCAAACATGCTGGCGCCGCATGAGCATGTGCCGCAGGTCCGCCAGATGCTCTCGGACGAGCTCGCGCGCCCCAGCCTGTATGACGAGGTGGTGCGCCTGTTGTTCCAGACGCTGGATGGCGGCACCGACGGGATGCCCGCGCCGCAACTGCGTCAGCCGCACGCGGCCATGCCCGAAATCCAGGAGCGCTGGAAGCTGGTCTATCAGGATGTCGAGACCTATTGGACGTTATATGAGCTGGCCGAAAAGCTGGTCGATCTCGAAGATTACCTCCGCCGCTGGCGGTTCAATCACGTCACTACGGTGGAACGTGTCATCGGCTTCAAACGTGGCACCGGCGGCTCTTCGGGCGTGCAATACCTGAGGCGGATGCTGAGCGTCGAGCTGTTTCCCGAACTGTGGCACCTGCGCGGAGAATTGTGATGACCGACCTGCCGAAAAAAGAGCTGTTTTCCCTGCCCGAGGGGGTGATCTACCTCGATGGCAATTCGCTCGGCCCGTTGCCGCGCAAGGCGCGCGCCCGCGCTGCGCAGGTGATCGACGCCGAATGGGGGCAAGAGTTGATCAAGGCCTGGAACACCGCCGACTGGATCGGGCTGCCCAAGCAGGTGGGCGACCGGATCGGCGGGCTGGTCGGCGCGCCCGAGGGGACGATCGCCACCGGCGACACGCTGTCGATCAAGGTGTATCAGGCGCTGGCGGCCGCGTTGAAGATGCGCCCGGACCGCAAAGTCATCCTGTCGGACAGCGGCAACTTTCCCTCCGATCTCTATATGGCGGAGGGGCTGATCGAGACCATCGACAAAGGGCTGGAGCTGCGCACGCCGGCGCCCGAGGCGGTGCTGGAGGCGATCACCGACGAGGTTGCCGTGGTGATGCTGACCCAAGTCGATTACCGCACCGGCAGGATGCATGACATGCAGGCGCTCACCCGGGCGGCCCATGCCGCCGGGGCGGTGATGATCTGGGATCTGGCGCATAGTGCCGGTGCGGTGCCGGTGGATCTGATGGCCTCCGAGGCCGAATTTGCCGTCGGCTGTACCTACAAATATCTCAACGGCGGCCCCGGCGCGCCGGCCTTCATCTACGTGCGGCCCGACCTGATCGAGACGGTCGAACCGGCGCTGTCCGGCTGGATGGGCCATGATGCGCCCTTTGCCATGGAGCGGCACTATCGCCCGGCCATGACAACCGAAAGGCTGCGCATCGGCACGCCGCCCATCGTGCAGCTTTCGATCCTTGAAGAGGCGATGAACATCTGGGAGGGCGTCGACATGGCCGAGATCCGGGCCGCGTCGATCGAATTGTCCGAACTCTTCATCCGCGAGATCGAAGCCCGCTGCCCCGATCTGACCCTGGCCTCGCCCCGCGATCCGCAACAGCGCGGTTCGCAGGTGTCCTTTGCCTTTGACAACAGCTATCCGGCGATGCAGGCGCTGATCGCGCACGACGTCATCGGCGATTTCCGTGCGCCCGACATAATGCGTTTCGGCTTCACGCCGCTCTATCTCGATGCCGATGACATTCGGGTTGCCGCCGGGCGGATCGAGCGGGTGTTCCGCGACGGGTTGTGGCGGGATCCGGCCTATCAGACCCGGTCGCGGGTGACCTGACGGGCCGGTCAGGGCTGTCCGGCCAGGAACATCGGCCCGCCGCGATGGCGCGGGAAGCCGTAGCCGTTCACCATCACCACGTCGATATCCTCGGCCCGGCGCGCGGTGCCATCGGCAAGCACTGCGCGCGCTTCGGCCTGCATTGCATCCAGCAGGCGGCGCATGATGTCGGCCGGGCGGTCAGCCGTGCGGCCCTGCCGCGCGCGCTCGGCCGCGATCATCCCGCGCACGGTCTCTGACGGCACCGGCCTGCCTTCGACGTAATCGTACCAGCCTGCGCCGGCCTTGCGGCCCAGGCGGCCGGCCTCGCAGATGCGGTCGGCGATCGCGACGTAGCGCTCGTTCGGATCGCGCGTGGCGGCGCGGCGTTTGCGCATCGCCCAGCCGATATCCAGCCCGGCCATGTCCTGCATTTCGAAGATGCCGATCGGAAAGCCGAAATCGCGCATGGCGGCATCCACTTCTTCGGGCCAGGCGCCGTCCTCGACGATGTACTCCGCTTCGCGACGATAGGCCGACATGATGCGGTTGCCGATGAAGCCGTCGCAGACCCCGGCGAACACGCCGATCTTGCCCAGCCGCTTGGCAAAGGCCGCCGCACTGGCAACCACCGTGTCGGCGACCGCATCGGGCAGGACGATTTCGAGCAGTTTCATCACATGCGCGGGCGAAAAGAAGTGCAGCCCGATCACCCGGGAGGGATCATCGAGGGTCGCGGCCAGTTCATCGATATCGAGATACGATGTGTTGGTGGCCAGGATCGCGTCGGGCCGGGTGGCGGCCTCAAGCTCGGCAAACACCGCTTTCTTGACCGCCATCTCCTCGAACACCGCCTCGATCACCAGATCGGCCTGCGCCAGCGCAGCATATTCCGTGCCCGCCGCAAAACGGTCGAGCGTGACCGCGACGGCGGCGGCATCCTGACCTTCGCGCCGCGCGCTTTCCTCCACCATCTCGCGCACCCGCCTGGCGCCGGCCTCGGCGGTGGCTGCGTCGCGTTCGACCATCCGCACCTGAAACCCGCGCCGCAAACAGGCGGTGGCGATGCCGGCGCCCATCGTGCCGCCGCCGACAACGCCGACCTCGGCGATCTCGCGGGCCGTGCCCTTGGCGCGCGGGTCCGACAGGCTGCGCCGTTCGGCGAAGAACACATGGCGCAGCGCCGCACATTGCGGGCTGGACTTGAGCCGCAGGAACCGCGCGCGCTCGGCTTGCAGCGCGTCCTCCGGCGGCGCGGTCAGGGCCTGCGTCACGGCCTCGACCGCCTCGGCCACCGAAACCTGACCGCGTGCCTTGGCGACAAGCCTGGCGCCGATCCCGGCGAGCGCCCCGGCGTCGAAGGGCCGTACCGGCCGGCTCAGCGTCGGCACCGTCCCGGTGGCTTTGCGGGCGCGCGTCAGGGCGGCTTGCAGCAGGTCGTCGCCGGCAATCGCGTCGATCAGACCGGCGCTCAAGGCGTCCTGTGCGGTAATCGGCTTGCCCCCGGCAATCATCCGCAGCGCCAGATCGCCCGGCACCAGACGCGGCAGGCGTACCGTGCCCCCGGCCCCCGGGATCAGCCCGAGTGTCACTTCGGGCAGACCCAGCCGGGTGCCCGGGGCGGCGATGCGGATGTGACAGCCCATCGCCACCTCCAGCCCGCCGCCCAGCACCGTGCCATGCAGCGCCGCGATCCAGGGTTTGTCAGAGGCTTCCACGGCCGCAATGACATCCGGCAGATGCGGCGCTTGGGGCGGGGCGTCAAACTCTGTCGCATCCGCCCCCGCGATAAACGTCCGCCCGGCACAGCGTAGCACAACGGCGGCGACCGCCGGGTCGCGCTCCAGCGTTTCGATCCGGCTCAGAAGCGCCGCGCGCACCGCCTGCGAGGTGACGTTGACCGGCGGATTGTCGATGGTGACGATGGCCAGATTGCCGTCGTGGGTCAGCTCTACCGTCATGGATCGGCCTTTCGAACGGGTCGGGCGCATTGATATTAGTTTAGGCCTAAAATTTCAAGCTTGAAATAAAATTCGGTCAGGTTAATCTTGCAGGCGAGCAAACCAGGGAACTTGGATCATGCGCATTGCCTGCCTGGGCGGAGGGCCGGCCGGCCTGTACTTCGCCATTTCGATGAAATTGCGTGATCCCTCGCACGAGATCACGGTGATCGAGCGCAACAAGGCAGATGATACCTTTGGCTGGGGCGTGGTGCTGTCGGACGAGACCTTGCAGAACCTCGCCGCCAACGACCCGGTTTCGGCCGCCGCCATTCAACAGCATTTCGCCTATTGGGATGACATCGCGCTGCATTTCAAGGGCGAGCGGATCGTCTCGTCCGGTCACGGCTTCTGCGGTATCGGGCGCCGGCAATTGCTGCTTCTTTTGCAGGAGCGCGCCCGCGCCTTGGGGGTGGCGCTGCGTTTCGAGACAGAGGCCGCCTGTGCCGAGGACTACCGGAGCAAATATGACATCGTGGTGGGCTGCGACGGGCTGAATTCGCGGACACGCGCGCTCTATTCCGACACCTTCAAACCCGATGTCGAGGAGCGCCAGTGCCATTTCGTCTGGCTGGGCACCCGCCAGACCTTCAAGGACGCCTTCACCTTCATCTTTGAAGAGACGGAGCACGGCTGGGTCTGGGCGCATGCCTATCAGTTTGACGATGACACCGCGACCTTCATCGTCGAATGCGCGCCCGAGACCTTCGAGGCCTGGGGCTTCGGCCGGATGAGCCAACAGGAGTCGATTGCGGTTTGCGAAAGGATCTTTGCCCGCCATCTCGGCGGCCACAGCCTGATGACCAACGCCACCCACATTCGCGGCTCGGCCTGGATCCGCTTTCCCCGGGTGCTGTGCGAAACCTGGCATCACGAGAATGTCGTGCTGATGGGCGACGCGGCGGCGACGGCGCATTTCTCGATCGGATCGGGGACCAAGCTGGCGCTTGAAAGCGCCATCGCGTTGGCGACGTTGCTGGACAGCGAACCGACCATCGACGCTGCCTTCGAGAAATACACCGATGCCCGCAGGCTCGAGGTGCTGCGGCTGCAATCGGCGGCGCGCAACTCGCTGGAATGGTTCGAAGAGGTCGAACGGTATTTCAATCTCGATCCGGTTCAGCTCAATTATTCCATGCTGACCCGGTCGCAGCGGATCAGCCACGAAAACCTGCGCGCGCGCGACAAGGCCTGGCTGGAAAGCGCCGAGCGCTGGTTTCTGGCCCGTGCCGGGGTGGCGCAGGACACGCCACTGCGCAGCCCGATGTTTGCGCCTTATGCCTTGCGCGGCATGCGGCTCAAGAACCGCGTCGTCGTGTCGCCGATGGCGCAGTACATGGCGAAAGACGGCTGTCCCACCGACTGGCACCTGACCCATTACGGCGAACGTGCCAAGGGCGGCGCCGGGCTGGTCTATACCGAAATGACTTGCGTCAGCCCCGAGGGACGGATCACCCCCGGCTGCCCCGGTCTCTATACCGCCGAGCACGCGGCAGCCTGGCGGCGGCTGACCCGCTTTGTCCACGAATATACCGACGCCCGGATTTGCTGCCAGATCGGACATTCTGGGCGCAAGGGCTCGACCCAACTCGGCTGGGAAGAGATGGACGCGCCGTTGAAATTCGGCAACTGGGAGACGGTCAGCGCCTCGCCCATCCCCTGGTCCGATGCCAACCCCGTCCCGCGTGAGATCACCCGGGCCGAAATGGACGAGATCCGGGGGCAATTCGTCGCCGCCGCCGAAATGGCCGACGGTGCCGGATTTGACATGATCGAGCTGCATGCCGCGCATGGCTATCTTTTGTCCTCCTTCATCTCGCCGGTCTCCAATCGGCGCACCGACACCTACGGCGGCCCGCTGGACAACCGCCTGCGCTATCCGCTGGAGGTCTTTGCCGCGATGCGCGCGGTCTGGCCCGAGACCAAGCCGATGTCGGTCCGCATTTCCGCCAATGACTGGCTGGGCGAGGAGGGTGTGACGCCGGACGAGGCCGTCGCCGTCGCGCGTGCCTTCCGCGCGGCCGGGGCCGATCTGATCGATGTTTCGGCGGGTCAGACCAGCAACCGGGCCCGCCCGGTCTATGGCCGCATGTTCCAGACCCCGTTCAGCGACCGCATCCGCAACGAAGCCGGCATCCCCACCATGGCGGTAGGCAATATCTACGAGGCCGATCACGCCAATTCGATCCTGATGGCGGGCCGGGCCGATCTGGTGGCGGTGGGCCGGCCACATCTGGCCGATCCCTACTGGACGCTGCATCAGGCTGCCCTGATCGGCGACCGCGCCGCGCCGGACTGGCCCTTGCCCTATCATGCCGGGCGCGACCAGTTGTGGCGGCTGGCAGACCGCGATGCCGAACAGGTGCGGGCATGAGACGGGTTCTGGTCACCGGCGGCGGCACCGGCATCGGCCTCGCGATCGCCCGGGCCTTCGCGGCGGCCGGCGAGGGCGTCACCATTTCCGGCCGGCGCGAGGCGCCGCTGCGTGCTGCGGCAGCGGCCGGCGGGTTCGACTGGATCACCGCCGATGTCACCTGCGAGGACGACATGCCCCGGTTGTTCGCCCGGCCCTTTGATGTGGTCGTGGCCAATGCCGGCAGCGGCCAGCCCGCCAAGATTGCCGACCTGACGCTGGCGCAATGGAACGCGACGCTGGCCGTCAACCTGACGGGCACCTTCCTGACCTTCCGCGCGGCATTGGCCGGGATGCCTGCCGGCGGACGGTTGATCGCCCTCGCCTCCACCGCCTCCTTGCAGGGCGGCGCGGCGATCCCGGCCTATGCGGCGGCCAAGCACGGGGTGCTGGGGCTGGTGCGGTCGGTGGCGCAGGACGTGGCGCTGCGCGGCATCACCTGCAATGCCATCTGCCCGGGTTTCGTCGATACCGACATGGCGCAGGCCGCCACCGAGGGGCTGATGAAACGCTTCGACATTCCCCGCGACGAGGCCGTCGCGCGGCTGGTCGGCGGCAACCCGATGCGGCGGTTGATCGACCCCGAGGAGGTGGCGGCGACGGCGCTTTTTCTGGCCTCGGAGGGGGCTGCCGCGATCAACGGCCACGCGCTCAGCATTTCCGGAGGCGAGATATGACGCTTGACGAGAAGATTTCGACCCACACGCTGTCGAAAACCCGGCTGCGCCTCTGGCTACGGCTCCTCAAGCTGACCGGCAGCATCGAGGCCGAGTTGCGCCGCCGGCTGCGCGATCAGCATGGCACGACGCTGCCCAGGTTCGATGTGATGGCAGCGCTGGCGCGCCATCCCGAGGGGCTGAAGATGAGCGAGCTCTCGACATTCCTGCGGGTGTCGAACGGCAATGTCACCGGCGTTGTCGACCGGCTGACCGAAGATGGGCTGGCCTGCCGCGTGGCCTTTCCGGGCGACCGCCGGGCTCAGGTGGCGCGGCTGACCGAAGCGGGCAAGGCGGAATTCGCCGCGCTGGCGGTCGATCACGAAAGCTGGATCAACGACATGCTGGACGGGTTCGACGAGGACGAGGCGCAACATCTCCTGGCCCTGCTCAGCGCATCGACGGAGGGAGGACCCAGACCATGACAGGCACCCAGGCCGAACATTTCCGCTGCACGGTGTCGGGTGGCATCGCCCGCATCGCGCACGACCGGCCCGAGCGGAAGAACCCGTTCACCTTCGACAGTTACGCCGCGCTGCGCGACTGGTTTCGCGGGCTGGCCTATTCCGAGGACATCCATGCCGTGGTGATCCTGCCCAATGGCGGAAACTTCTCTTCCGGCGGAGACGTGCATGATATCATCGGTCCGCTGACCCGGATGAGCATGAAGGAGCTTCTGGCCTTTACCCGGATGACCGGTGATCTGGTCAAGGCGATGGTGCATTGCGGCAAGCCGGTCATCGCCGCCGTCGATGGCGTCTGTGCCGGGGCCGGGGCGATCATGGCGATGGCCTCGGATCTGCGGCTGGCGACACCCGAGGCAAGGACTGCCTTCTTGTTCAACCGCGTCGGCCTCGCCGGCTGTGACATGGGCGCTTGCGCCATGCTGCCCCGGATCATCGGACAGGGCCGCGCGGCAGAGCTGCTTTACACCGGGCGGGCCATGTCCGCCGAGGAGGGCGAGCGCTGGGGCTTCTTCAACCGCGTGGTCGCGGCCGAGGCGCTCGAGGGCGAAGCGGTGAAACTGGCCGAACGCATCGTCGCCGGGCCGACATTCGCCAATTCCATGACCAAGACGATGCTGGCGCAGGAATGGAACATGAGTCTGGATCAGGCGATCGAAGCGGAGGCGCAAGCCCAGGCGATCTGCATGCAGGGCCGCGATTTCACCCGCGCCTACGAGGCCTTCGTGGCCAAGGAAAAACCGGTATTCGAGGGCGACTGATGGCTGACACATCTTACCGTTCCTGGCCGTTTCTGGACGAGGCGCATCGCGACTGGGCCCGGCAAGTCGAAACCGTGGCCGCCGGGCTCGAGATCGACCACAGTGACACCGATGCGGCCTGTCGCCGGCTGGTCCAGGATCTGGGCGCGGCGGGGCTCTTGCAGGCCACCGCGAGCCCCGATGGCGCGCTCGAGGTGCGCAATCTCTGTCTCGCGCGCGAAATCCTGGCGCACCACGACGGGCTGGCCGATTTCGCCTTTGCCATGCAGGGGCTGGGCACCGGGGCGATTTCGCTGTTCGGCACCGAGGCGCAGAAATCGCGCTGGCTGCCAAAAACCCGCGCCGGCAAGGCGATTTCGGCCTTTGCCCTGACCGAGCCGGGCTCGGGCTCCGACGTCGCCAATTCCACCATGACGGCCCGCCGCGAGGGTGATGATTACATCCTCAATGGCGAAAAGACCTGGATCTCGAATGGCGGGATCGCCGATCTCTGCACGCTCTTTGCCCGCACCGGCGAGGCCCCGGGGGCCAAGGGGCTTTCCGCCTTTGTCGTCCCCGCCGATCTGCCGGGGTTCGAAATCACCGAGCGGCTCGACACCATCGCGCCGCATCCCCTGGCCACCCTGCGTTTCACCGAGTGCCGGATTCCCGCCAGCGCGATGCTGGGCGCGCCGGGGCAGGGGTTTCGCATCGCCATGTCCGTGCTCGACGTGTTTCGGCCGACGGTCGCGGCGGCGGCGCTGGGATTTGCCCGCCGCGCGCTGGACGAGGCGCTTGCTCGCGTCGACAGCCGGCACGTGCAGGGCGCGCCCCTCTTCGATCTGCAAATGGTGCAGGGCCATCTGGCTGACATGGCACTTGACGTCGATGCGGCGGCGCTTCTGGTCTATCGCGCGGCCTGGGCCAAGGACACAGGCACGCCACGGATCACCCGCGAAGCGGCGATGGCCAAGCTTTTTGCCACCGATCACGCCCAGATCGTCATCGACAAGGCGGTACAGATCTTTGGTGGCGAGGGGGTGCGCTCGGGCTCCACGGTCGAGACGCTTTATCGCGAAATCCGCGCCCTGCGCATCTACGAGGGCGCTTCGGACGTTCAAAAAGTCATCATCGCCCGCGCCGCCCGCGCGGCCCATCAGGGAGACCGCGCATGACACTCCGCCCCTCCGGCCACGTCGACACCTTTGCCCGCGACAACCTGCCCCCCGAAGAGAACTGGCCCGACCTGCTGCTTGACGGTTTCGACTATCCCGACCGGCTGAATGCCGCCGTCGAGCTGACCGATGCGATGGTCGACAAGGGCTTTGGCGACCACACGGCCCTGATCGGCAACGGGCGCAGGCGCACCTACAAGGAGCTGACAGACTGGACCAACCGCCTGGCGCATGTGCTGGTCGAAGACCTTGGCGTGCAGCCCGGCAACCGGGTGCTGATCCGTTCGGCCAACAATCCGGCCATGGTGGCCTGCTGGCTGGCCGCGACCAAGGCCGGGGCCGTGGTCGTCAACACCATGCCGATGCTGCGCGCCGGAGAGCTGGTGAAATATGTCGAAAAGGCCGAGGTCCAGTTCGCGCTCTGCGATACCCGGCTGATGGAGGAAATGACGGCCTGTGCCGGAAAATGTCCGAGCCTGAAATCGGTCATGGGGTTTGACGGCACCTCGAACCACGAGGCCGAGCTGGACCGGCTGGCGCTGGAAAAGCCGGTGCATTTCGACGCGGTCGACACGGCACAGGACGACGTGGCGCTTTTGGGCTTCACCTCCGGTTCGACCGGCGCGCCGAAGGCGACGATGCATTTTCACCGCGATCTGCTGATCATCGCCGACGGCTACGCCAAGGAAGTTCTGGGCGTGACGCCCGAGGATGTCTTTGTCGGCTCGCCGCCGTTGGCCTTTACCTTCGGATTGGGCGGACTGGCGATCTTTCCGCTGCGCTTCGGGGCCGCCGCGACGCTGCTGGAAACCGCCTCGCCGCCCAACATGATCGAGATCATCCAGAAATACCGCGCCACCGTCTCCTTCACCGCGCCGACGGCCTATCGCGTGATGTTGCAGGCGATGGAAGAGGGCGCGGACCTGTCGTCCCTGCGGGCGGCGGTGTCGGCGGGCGAGACATTGCCCAAGCCGGTCTATGACGCCTGGATTGCCCAGACCGGCAAACCGATGCTCGACGGGATCGGGGCCACGGAAATGCTGCATATCTTCATTTCGAACCACTTCGACGATCATCGCCCGGCCTGTACCGGCAAACCGACCGCCGGCTATCAGGCCAGGGTTCTGCAAGAGGATGGTCGCGAAGCGCCACGCGGCACGATGGGCCGGCTTGCCGTGCGCGGCCCCACCGGATGCCGCTATCTACACGGCGAGCGGCAGACGGAATATGTTCAGGACGGCTGGAACATCACCGGCGACAGTTTCGTGCAGGACGAAGAGGGCTATTTCCACTTCACCGCCCGCAGCGACGACGTGATCGTTTCGGCCGGCTACAACATCGCCGGGCCCGAGGTCGAGGCTGCGCTGCTGGCCCATCCCGACGTCTCCGAATGCGGCGTGATCGGTGTCCCGGACGAGACCCGCGGCATGATCGTCGAGGCGCATGTGGTGCTGATGCCGGGTGTCACGCCCTCGCAGGAGCTGACCACGCGCTTGCAAGAGCACGTCAAGGCCACCATCGCGCCCTACAAATATCCCCGGGCGCTGCGCTATGTCGACAGCCTGCCCAAGACGTCGACAGGCAAGATCCAGCGCTTTTTGTTGCGGGCGAAGGACTGAGGCATGGCCTTCGAGATCGCGCAGAAGGTGCTGTTTCGCCATTGCGACCCGGCGGGGATCGTTTTCTTTCCGCGCTACTTCGAAATGATGAACGATTGTGTCGAGGCCTTCTTTGACGAAACGCTGGGCTGGCCCTTTGCCGAGGTGCACAAGACGGCCGCCGTGCCCACGGCCGAAATCCGCACCGGGTTTCAGCGGCCGAGTTTTCACGGTGATCGGCTGACCCTGCGACTGGTCATCACCCATGTCGGGCGAAGTTCGCTCGGCTATGACATGCGTGCGATTTGCGGCGAAGAGCTGCGTTTTGCCACAGAGGCCGTGCTGGTGCATGTCGACGGGGCGGGCAAACCAGCGCCCTGGCCCGAAGAGATCCGGCAGACACTCCTGCCCTTGAAGGAAGCGAACCATGACACATGAGATCATTCACCCCGAAGGCTGGCTTCCCGCCAAGGGCTATGCCAACGGCGTTCTGGCCCGGGACGGCACGCTGCATATCGGCGGCCAGATCGGCTGGGACGGCAACAAGCAATTCGTTGGCGGCGGCTTTGTTGGCCAAATGCGGCAGGCGCTGAAAAACATCGCGGCCATCGTCGAGGCGGCGGGCGGGCAGGTGTCTGATGTTGCGCGGCTGACCTGGTTCGTGACCGACAAATCGGTCTATCTTGCCCATCAGGCCGAGGTCGGCGCGGCTTATCGCGAGGTCTTTGGCAAGCATTTCCCGGCCATGTCGATGGTGGTCGTCGCCGATCTGATCGAGGATGAGGCGATGGTGGAAATCGAAGCGACGGCGCATATCGGATGATGGAGCCGGTCTATATCTGCGATTACCTCCGCACGCCGATCGGCCGTTACGGCGGCGCGCTGGCGACGGTGCGCAACGACGATCTCGCCGCCCTGCCGGTCACGGCGCTGATGGCGCGCAACCCCGGGCTGGACCCGGCGGCGGTGGATCAGGTCATCTTTGGTGCCGCCAATCAGGCAGGCGAGGACAACCGCAACCTCGCGCGCATGGTGGTGCTGCTTTCGGGCCTGCCCGAAAGCGTTCCGGCGGTCACCGTGAACCGGCTCTGCGCTTCGGGCATGGATGCCGTTGTCGCCGGCGCGCGTCAGATTCAGGTGGGCGAGGCCGATCTGGTGATCGCCGGCGGCGCCGAGAGCATGAGCCGCGCGCCCTTTGTGATGCCGAAGCCCGAAACCGCCTTTTCCCGCGCCGCCGAAATCCACGACACGACCATCGGCTGGCGGTTCGCCAATCGCCGGATCGCCGCGCAATACGGCACCGAGTCGATGCCGGAAACCGCCGAGAACGTGGCCGAAGCCTTTGACGTGAGCCGCGCCGACCAGGATCGCCTGGCGCTATCCAGCCAGACCCGCGCCGCCCGTGCGATTGCCGACGGGCGTATGGCCGAGGAAATCCTGCCGGTCCCGGTCGCCGGACGCCGTGGCCAGATGAGCGAGGTGACGCAGGACGAACACCCGCGCGAGACCACGCTGGACAAGCTGGGTGGGCTGAAAGCCATCTGCCGCGATGGCGGTAGCGTGACCGCCGGCAATGCCTCGGGGGTCAACGATGGCGCGGCGGCGCTGATCCTGGCGTCGGAACGGGCGGTCGCGGCGCAGGGCCTGACGCCACTGGCCGAATATCGCGGCGCGCAAAGTGCGGGTGTGGCGCCACGCGTGATGGGCATCGGCCCGGTGCCGGCGGTGCAAAAGCTCTGCGCCCGGCTCGGCATGACGCCGCAAGAGTTCGACCTGATCGAATTGAACGAGGCCTTCGCAGCGCAGGCCATCGCCGTCTGTCGCGAGCTGGGTCTCGATCCCTTTGCCGCTCACGTCAATCCGCGTGGCGGGGCGATCGCGCTGGGCCATCCGCTGGGCATGACCGGGGCGCGGCTGATCGGCACGGCCGCCATGGCCATCGCCCGCGGGGAGTCGCGGACGGCCCTGGCCACACTCTGCGTTGGTGTGGGTCAGGGGGTGGCCGTCGCCCTGCGCGCACCCTGATCAGAGCACAAGAACCTTCAGCGGCATCCAGATCCCCATGACGATCATCATCAGGTTTTCGGTCAGGGAAACGAACCCGAGGGGCACGTTGCTGCTGCCGCCGACACAGGCGCATTTCAGCTCGCGCCGATCGATGTAGACCGCCTTGAAGACGGAGACCGCGCCGACCGTGCCGATGAAGAGCGCCACCGGCGCTGACAGCCAGGTCAGCGCCCCTGCGACCATGAGGATGCCGGCAAAGGCTTCGCCGAAGGGATAGATATATCCGTATCGCACCCAGCGCCGGGCGAGGAGGTCGTAGTTCAGGAACATCGTCGAAAAGCTTTCGACGTCTTGCAGCTTCTGAACCGCAAGGAAGCACATCGAGATCGCGATGAACCATTCGGCGGCGCGTAGCGTCAGGATCGAGCCGAACATCGCCCAGCTCAGGCCAAGCGCCATCAGGAAGGCGACGGAGAAGATGGCGATGACCGGCTGATAGCTGGTCTCGTCGGCATCCTGCGTCTCCTTGCCAAAGTGGACGCGCAGATCGTCGTAGCCGCCGATCCGCTCATCCCCGAGCCAGGTCTGGGGCGTGGTCTCGACGCCATGTTTCTCCATGAAGGCATCGGTTTCCTCGCGCGTGGTCAGATGGTGGTCCTCGACCGCATATCCCTCTCTCTCCAGAAGAGCCTTGGATTTCAGCCCGTAGGGGCAGAGGTGATCCGGCATGGCCATCCGGTAGAGTTTCGCGGTGCGCGAGGCGGGGTTTGTCTGCTTGTTCATGTCAGGCTCCACAGCTGTAGAAGCCGCGGTATCCGGCGCTGAGCCCGGCGTCGAGTTCGAGCACCATGGTCGCTTCGACCGGCTCCGCACCGGCGGCGTCGAGCGAGCTGCCGTCTTCGGCGGCTTCGAGACGGATCGTCAGGCCCTCGGTGCCGAGACCGGACGCGGTTTCCCCGATGCGGACCAGATCGTCGCTCAGCTTGACCAGTCCGGCAGTTTCGCCATCGGCCTCACCCAGAGCGAGCACCGGCGGGCCGCCGGGGGTGTAGTTGAAGGTGCAGCCCGGGCCGCCGGGCAGAAGCTGCGCAATCTCGTCCTCGGTCATGAAACCGGGGTCGATCACCGCGACATTCGCGGTCGAGAGCGCTTCCTCGAGGCTCACGATACTCGGCGTGGCGGGGTCTTGCGTTTCGGGGGCATCGCCGGAGTTTTCGATCTCGTTGATCAGATAGCGCATCTCGGCGATCTCCTTGTCCTGCGCATAAACGATCTCGTCGGCGAGCTTGCGCACGCGCGGATCGGAAATTTCGGCCCGGCTCGAGGTCATGATCGCAATCGAATGGTGCGGGATCATCGCGCGCATGTAGCTGGTGTCCCCGACCGTCACCTGGCTGCGCACGAGCCAGAGCGAGCCCGCAAAGGCCAGCGCGGCCCCGGCGAAAATCGCCGTGTTGATCGACTTGTTAGAATACATCGAAAGCATGAAGGCGAGCATGATGATCGCCATCGTCGCACCCATCAGAAGCGCCATGTAGGCCCGGGTTTCGGACCAGAACACATGGGAAAGCAGATAGGTGTTCAGATACATCAGGATGAACATCACGACCGTCGATGTCGCGATCATTCCGGCAAATCTCCAATAAGACATGTTTCGTTTCCTCTGCTTGGACGGATACCAATACAGATGGAAAACGACATTCCCGCGCTGGAATGTTCCGGATTTTTTTGCAGCAATCGCCAGAGACGCGATGTTTCAATCGGGTTTTCGCGTCACCACGAGAAAGAGGGTCGAGGCCGAGCAGCTTATCAAGAGAAAGCCGTTCAGCGCCTCGACGCCGGCAAGAAAGCGGAAATGGCCGGTCGGGTAAATGTCGCCCAATCCAAGCGAGGAATAATTGACCAGTGAAAAATAGAAGACATCCATGAATGAATTGACGTCCTCCTGCTCGAAACCGCCAATGCCCAGATTGTCGCCCAGCGAAAAGCCGATGGCGTAAAGCCCGGCTTCGAGAATATGCGCGCCTCCCAGCCCGTAGAGGGCAAGCAGGAGGCGCGCTGGTGTGGCGAAGGTCCGCCGCGTTGCGGCGGACATCACCCAGCTCATGGCCGCGACATGGACAAGACCGCTCATGCCAAAGAGGATGAGTGCCAGAACAATGGCCCAGCCCATGCCCGAACCCCGCTACGCCGTGTTCTCCAGCCGGTCTTCGCCGCTCTGCTCCTTGGCAAGATCGGCGAGGATCGGGCAATCCGGGCGGTGATCGCCGGCGCAGGCATCCACCAGATGCGCCAGCGTGGCGCGCATCTCCTTCAGTTCCGCGATCTTGCTGTCGATCCGTTCGAGGTGGTGTTCCGCGATATCCTTGACCTCGGCGCTGGCGCGATGTTCGTCTTCGTAGAGCGCCATGAGGTTGCGGCAGTCTTCGATGGAAAAGCCCAGCGCGCGGGCCCGGCCCAGAAAGGCCAGCTTGTGCGCATCGCTTTCGCGGAACGAGCGATAGCCGTTCGCGCTGCGCAGCGGTTTCACTAGGCCGATATCCTCATAGTAGCGGATCGTCTTGGCGGGCAGACCGGACAGGGCGGCCACATCTCCGATATTCATGTCAGTTCCTCCTTATTCAGCAACGAGGGGGGCAGGGGAGCGCGTCGGGGCCTGTGCAGGCCCCGGCATGCGGGATTCGTCCATCACCGCGCGTACGCGGCGCAACCGCAGGGCGTTGGTCAGCACAAAGACCGAGCTGAGCGCCATGGCACCGGCGGCCAGGACCGGCGACAACAGCAGGCCGAAGGCTGGATAGAGCAGGCCCGCGGCCACCGGGATCAGCGCGACATTGTAGCCGAAGGCCCAGAACAGGTTCTGTCGGATGTTGCGCATGGTCCGGCCGGAGACTTCGAAGGCGTTCACCACGCCGCGCAGGTCGCCCGACATCAGCACCACATCCGCCGACTCGATGGCGACATCGGTGCCGGTGCCGATCGCGATCCCGACATCGGCATGGGCCAGCGCCGGCGCGTCGTTGATGCCGTCGCCGACAAAGGCGATCTGCTTGCCGCCTTGCCGCAGCTCGTCCAGGGCGGCCACCTTGCCATCGGGCAGAACACCGGCGATCACGTGGTCGATCCCGGTTTCGCGGGCGATGGCAAGGGCCGTCTCGCGCTTGTCGCCGGTGATCATCGCGACCTTCAGCCCGAGATCGTGCAGCGCGCGGATCGCCGCCGCGCTGGCCGGTTTCACCGGGTCGGCCACGCCGATCACCGCCGCGACCTTGCCGTCAACCGCCGCAAAGAGCGCGGTCCGGCCCTGTTCCGCCAGGCGGCGTTCGGCATCGGCCATGGCGCCGATGTCGATCCCCTCGCGGGTCATCAGGCGATCCGCACCGACAAGCACATCATGCCCGGCGATCTTGGCCTGCACGCCGTAGCCGGTGATCGAGGCGAAATCCTCCACCTCGTGGCGCGTCGCGCCTTCGGCCTGGGCGGTGCGCACGATGGCCTCGGCAATCGGGTGTTCCGACAGCGCCTCGACCGCTGCCACCAGCGCCAGCACGTCGGCGCGGTCAAAGCCTTTGGCCAGCACCAGATCGGTCAGCTCCGGGCGGCCTTCGGTCACCGTGCCGGTCTTGTCCAGCGCCACCACATCGACCGAGGTCAGCTGTTGCAGGGCGTCGCCCTTGCGGAACAGCACGCCCATCTCGGCGGCCCGGCCGGTGCCCACCATGATCGAGGTCGGCGTGGCCAGACCCATCGCGCAGGGGCAGGCGATGATCAGTACCGAGACCCCGGCAACCAGCGCATACGACAGCGCCGGCGAGGGTCCGACCACCAGCCAGACCAGCACCGTCAGTGCGGCCAGGGCCATGACGGCCGGCACGAACCACAGGGTGATCCGGTCCACCATGCCCTGGATCGGCAGCTTGGCGCCCTGCGCCTGTTCGACCATGCGAATGATCTGGGCCAGGGTGGTATCGGCGCCGACGCGGGTGGCACGGAACTGGAAGCTGCCGGTGCCGTTGACGGTGCCGCCGGTCACCGGGTCGCCCTCGGCCTTGGCCACGGGCACCGGTTCGCCGGTGATCATGCTTTCGTCGACATGAGCGCTGCCCTGGGTCACCTCGCCGTCGACGGCGATGCGCTCACCTGGCCGAACGACAAGGATGTCGCCGGCGGCGATACGCTCGATAGCCACCTCCTGCGGTTCACCATCCACCAGAACCCGCGCGGTGCGCGCCTGAAGGCCCAGCAGTTTCTGAATCGCGGCACCGGTGCGGCCCTTGGCCCGCGCTTCCATCCAGCGGCCGAGAAGGATCAGCACCACGATCACCGCCGCCGCTTCGAAATAGACCGCGCGTGCGGTTTCCGGCAGCAGGGCGGGCGCGAACAGCGCCGTCAGTGAATAGAGATAGGCGGCCCCGGTGCCCACGGCGACCAGGCTGTTCATGTCCGGCGCGCCTTTCAGCAGGGCGGGGAACCCCTTGAGATAGAAGTGGCGCCCCGGCCAGAACAGCACCACCGATGTCAGCACGAACTGGATCATCCAGCTTGTCTGGTGGCCGATGGTGCGGCCGATCAGCTCATGCACGCCCGGCACGATATGCGCGCCCATTTCCAGCAGGAAGACCGGCAGTGCCAGCACTGCCGCAAAGACGGTGCGGCGGGCCAGCTCGCGGGCCTCGGTCTGTTTGCGCGCGCCGGGATCCTCGGTCGTGGTCGCGTCGGCCGGCTCTGCCGGATATCCGGCGTCGGCCGCGGCCTTGAGCAGATCGGAGAGCTCGACGGCGCCTTCGACATAGGTGACCGTCGCGGTTTCAGACGCGAGGTTGACGTTGACGTCGAGCACGCCGGGGACCGCTTCCAACGCCTTGTCGACGCGCCCGACGCAGGAGGCGCAGGACATGGAGGCGATGTTCAGGCGCACCGTGCCGGTGCGAGCGGGATAGCCGGCGCGCTCCAGCGCGTCGATCACAGCGGGAACGCGGGTGTCGGAATCGATCTGTGCCTGTGCCGTCTCGGACGCGAGATTGACGCTGACCGCATCGACCCCGGGCACCGCCGCCAACGCGCGTTCTACCCGGCCGACGCAGGACGCGCAGGACATATTCTGTACCGAAACCCGAATGTTTGTAGAGGGTGTCATGGCATCTCCTTCGTTGCTGGGAAGGTATCTAGGGCTTCCATTCACTGGAAGGTCAACTACTTTCGAAAGATTTTGTTTCCATCTTGACCTTCCCTGGCTGGAAGCACCCACATGACGGCAACACAGAAGGAGAAGGTCATGAGCAACTTCAAGGTTCCAAGCATGAGTTGCGGGCATTGCACCGCGGCAATCGAAAAAGCGATCAAGGCGATCGATCCGACCGCCACCGTCACCTGCGATCTCGCGGCACGGGCCGTCGCGGTCGAGACGATTCTCAGCGACCGCGCGGTGTCCGAGGCCATTCGCGACGCCGGATACGACGTGGCCGCCGAAGCTTCGGCCTGAAACGGGCCCGGCGCCGGATCTGTGGCGCCGGGTTCTCCCGAGAGCCCGGCTCTCGAAACCGGCACCGCGCGGCGCGCGCGGGCCTATCCCTATTCAGCGACCCGCCGCGGCGCTTCTTTCGGCTTGGGCCGTGCGCTGGCGTTCCGGCCAGGTCGATTTGATGTAGGCAATGATATTCCAGATTTCCGCATCCGACAGCTGCGCGCCAAAACCTGGCATTGTGCTATCGAACTCGACGCCCTCTTTCGCGAGCGCCTCCTTGCCCCCGAGCTTGGTGTAATCGAACAACACGCTGTCCGGGTGATGCCAGGTGTGCCCGGTCTCGTCATGGGGCGGTGCGGGCAAGGTGCCATCGGGTCCGGGCGAGCGCCAGTCCGGCTGGCCTTCGAGATTTGCGCCATGACAGGCGGCGCAGAAATCGCCGTAGAGCTGCTCGCCCTGCGCGATATCCACCGCGGCAGGCATGGTTGCGGTCGTCGGCGCAGCAAGCTCGCCGCGCATCCAGACCGTGGCGCCCACGCCGCCCAGGGCGATAAGCAGCACGATCAAGGTGCGTCGCTGCAATAACAAATCCGGCAGTTTCATCATTACCCCATTCTTCAGGAAAGGTGGGGCGCTGACGCGCCCCATCATACTAGTCGTAGGTTTTCTGCGGCGTCGACAAGGCGGCAACCGCGCTTTCTTTCAGGCCCTCGCCTTCCATCAGGTAGGTCGCCATCGCGCGCAGATCAGCCTGGGTCAGGAATCGTGTCCCGTTCTGCACCACCTCGCCCATGCTGCCGCCAAAGACGTCGCCGGATGGCGTGATCCCGCTTTGCAGAGCATAGCTCAGGTTGTCGACGGTCCAGCCCCTTTCCGCCAATGTCGCGGGAAGAATGGACGGCGCCTTGTTGCCACCCGGAAGAGCGTCGTTGCCGGCGAAAAAGGCTGACGGATCCCGCCCTCCGGCCAGGTTCCGGCCGGTGTGGCAGGCCGCGCAATGCGCGGCGCCGCGCACGAGCTCCCGGCCGCGGTTCCATTCGGCGCTCTTGCCGTCCACCGGCGCTGTTTCCGGGGCACCGAAAAACGCGGCCCGCCAGAGCTTGAGCCCCCATCGTTGATCGAAGGGAAAGCCGACGTCGTGTTCGGGCGTGGATTCGGCCACCGGCGCGACAGTCTGAAATGCCGCCCAGAGGTCGGCGATATCCTGATCCGAGAAATTCGCATAGAACGGATAGGTGAACGCCGGGTAGTAGGGAGTTCCATCGGGGGCGATGCCCTGCCTGATGGCCTTTGCGAATTGCTCCACGTCCCAGTTGCCGAGGCCGTGATCGGGATCGGTGGTCAGGTTCGGCGGATAGAAGGTGCCGAAATCGGTGTTGAGCGGCGCGCCACCGGCCAGCGCCGCACCACCTTCCTCGAAATTCGTGTGACATGCGACACAGCCGCTGGCCCGCGCCAGATAGGCGCCGCGCTGCACATCGCCTTCTGGTTCGATTTTCCTGGGGTCGCTGCCGATCGGCCAGGCCACGAGGGCCGCCACGGTGGTTGCGCCGGCAAGGGACAGCCCGGCGATGCCTGCAATAAGAAACTGCCTCATGTCACTTGGCCTCTTTCCGGAACCGCGTATGACAGGTCGAGCAGGTGTTGCTGACCAGCGAAAATACCTCGTTGGCCGGCATGTCCGCCAGCTCTTCACGGCCGAGCGTCGCTTCCAGCGCCATTCCTGTGCCCATCATCGACCCGGCGCCCATCATGCCGCCGCCGCCCATCATCGATGCCGCGTCGGCCATGCCCTGTTTTGGCGCGGCCGGTCCGTTCTCGGCGGCCAGGGCGAGCCCTTCGGAATAGGTGTGAAGGCGTTCGGCCAGTTCGGCAAAGGTGGCCCAGTCTTGCCAGATGGACGCCTTGACGTAAGACGCCATGTTTTCGTTGTCTGCCGGGAAAAGCCGCGTCATCGAGGCGCCGGCATGTCGGCCGATGGCCTCGGCGGCATCGCGCACGGCGGCGGCCTCGTACTCGGACGCGCCGCTCATCATCGGCGCGATGGTCTTGATGGCATCAGCCATGGCCGACATCGCGACCATCCTTTCGCGCACGATCCCCTTTGCGCCGGTATGCGCAAGCGCAGCCGACGCCAGCGAAAGTGCCGCGACGGTGGCAATAGTGAATTTGGTTCTCATTTCCTTGTCCTTCGTCTTACCGTTGGTGTTTTTCCAAATCAGTCAGACGAAGGGGCGCGGAGGAGGTGGGTCATATCCCGGGTCCAGCCCGGCCCAGAGGGCCACACGGGACCGAAATTTCTTGGTATCGAAGAGCGTCGCATGATCTTTCAGGGCCGGTTCGGCCATAATCGCCGAAACCGCGCAATCCAGCCCCGGGTGGCAATGGCCCAGGGCCTCTTCGATCAGAGAATGCGGGGCGTCGTCGTGCGCATCGCCGGCGCCGGCGAATGCCGTGGCAGAAGACAGGCTTTCGTCGGGGTGGGCGTCGTTGACCTCTGGCCCAAGGCCGAGCGCCAGCAGCACACAGAGGAGTGCCGTGCGCAGGATGGCCAGAGGAGAGCGCCCACCCCGCATCCCGCTAGAAGATTCCGTTCTCGGCTTGCAGTTCGCGGACGTATCGCGCGATCATCTTCACATCGGCATCGGTCAGGCCTTCGACCGGCGGCATGTTGCCGAATTGCCAGTGGTGGGCCCGAACGCCGTTCTTCGCGGCCATGACAAAGGCCATGTCGGAATGGTGCCCGGGTTCGTATGTCTTGTGCACCAGCGGCGGCGCGATACCGTTCTGGCCGGCGGCATTTGTCCCGTGGCAGGCCGCGCATTTGGCTTCGAAAGCCCGTTTGCCGATTTGCGCATTGGCGGACAGCTCGGCCGGCAGCGAAACTTCGACGATCGGCGCGCCGTCCGCGATATCGCTGGTGTCTGGCGGGGTCATCGAATGGCCCGCGGTCTGAGACGTGGATTGCCCCATGTTCAGATAGACCGCCAATCCGCCAAGCAGAAAAAAGGCCACGAGGGCCAGTAGAGATTTAGTCATGAATTTGGTTCCTTGCGGTCATCGGTTCGACTTGGGCCGATTTTCTCCGGGGCCGGGCTGTCATGGCCCGGGCGCCCTCGGCGCGCATTTCGCGGTCAACGTCGATGGACCCATTTGATGATTTTCTGCCATTCCTGCCGAGTCTCGCAGCGCTGCTTCCGTGGTAAGCGGATGCAACGACGCACATGCGATCATTCCGTGATGGCGCCTGCCCTGCCATGGCATGCACGCCCCTAGTTTCTTGCCTATTGAGGCAACGTAGAGCACCTTCCTGCGCAGGAAGGTCAAGCTGGTTCACCCTGACAAAACAGTGAAATTTGTATCTGATTGCAACATTGACCTTCCCGTGCTGGAGGCCGCTAGCCACCTCGGCAGGTCACTGGAGACAAGACGAACGATGGACACCAACGACAAGACGGCCGGGCAGGCCGGTAGCGACAAGATCATGAAATACGGAATGTGGGCCTGCTGCGCGGTGATGTTGCTGCCGCTGGGGGCTTTCCTTGTGTCTGGCGGGGCGTCGGGCGGGGCCGGGGGGCTCGCGACCCTGGCGCCGATCGTGCTCTGTGTCGGCGCGCATCTGGTCATGCACCGGTTCATGGGAAAATCCTGTCACGGAAAGGCGGAAGATGCTGAGACCAAGGCCGAGACGCCAGACCCCCGGGCCACTGCACGGGTCGCCGCGGAATAAACCCCGCGCGAGGATGTTTCGGTGCGCGGCCGGCATGCTGGTGCTTGCCGGTCTCGGTGCCTGTTCGACGACGCTGGCGGATTGCTTCGACCTGGAGGCGGCGCGCCTGTCCACAAACGGGGCCGAAGCGCATCTGCCGCCGGGATGCGAGATCACCGGGACCAGCGCAAACGGGGTGGCAACGCTGGCCTGTGCCGGCGGTCGCGAGGGTTTCATGGTGCTCGGGGCGGATCGCGCCGGGTAAGGCCCGCCCCCCTGGCCGCAGGACAGGGGTGTCGGGTCGCAGGCGGATTGTCAGGTCATGGCCCTCGTCGCCGTGGCCCGCGCCTCACGGCCGGTTTTGCGCAAGGACGGCACCCCGCTCGGGGGCGGTCGACGGCTCCCGGCTCGGGGTGTTGGCCGCTTCGAGCGGCAGTGTGACCGTCGCCAGCAATCCGCCTTCAGCGCGGTTGGAAAGCGCCACGTCGCCGCCATGGGCCCGGATGATGGTGCGCGCGATCGACAGCCCCAGGCCGGTGCCGCCGGTTTCGCGAGAGCGGGATTTCTCGAGCCGGAAGAACGGCTCGAACACCTGCTGAAGCTCGCTTTCCGGTATGCCGGGGCCGGTGTCGGAAATCAGTATCCGCACATGGCCGGGATCGGTCCGAAAGGAGACCCGGGCCCCGCCGCCATAGCGCTGCGCGTTTTCGATGATGTTGCGCAGCGCGCGGCGCATCGCTTGCGGGCGCAACCGCGCCTGGGCATCGTCGGCGGCGTCAAGCTCGAACCCGTTGATCATGTCTGCCTGCAACTGCTCAAGATAGCTGCGCAACTCCACTGTTTCGGAGGGTTCGGCGCTGGCCATGCCACGGGCAAAATCCAGGGTGGAACCGACCATCTCCTGCATTTCTTCGATCGAGGCGACAAGGCTTTCGCGGGTTTCGTCCTCTTCGACCATTTCCGCCCGAACCCGCATTGCGGTCAGCGGAGAGCGCAGGTCATGACCCAGCGCCGCAAGAAGCTTGGTCCGGTCCGCCACGAACCGGGTCAGCCGTTCCTGCATGCGGTTGAAAGTCTGCGTGAGCCCGCGCACCTCGCTTGGCCCGATCAGCGGCAGGGGATCCACGGTTTCCCCACGCCCAAACCGGTCGGCGGCGTGCGAAACGCGCAGCAGAGGCCCGGTCAGGCGGGTCAGAAGGAACCAGCAGGCCGCGACCAGAATGATCGCCGCGGTGATCCCGAAGCTGACGATGGAAATCCAGGGCCATTGCAGCGGCGGCGGCTCGAACCGGGTTCCGACGTTCAGCCATTGGCCGTCAGCCAGGGCGATCGAAAGCTGCATTTCGATGGCCGAGAGCTCGCCCTTCATCATGGCGAGGTGCATTTCCGCCATCTCGGGCACGAGATGGGGCATTGGCGGAATGCCATGCTCGACCTCGTGCAGCTCGACCCGGATCTCCCGGTGTTCCGCGCCGCCAAGCAGCCCGCGCACGCGGGCCTCGACAGCGCCGCCATCGGCATGGCTGGCGTGGTCGACGTCGGGGTTGTCCGCGAGTTCGAACCGCACGAGGGGCGAATTCGCCGCGCGCAGGATGGCCTGATGCAAGGACTCCGGCGCCTCTTCGAGCAACAGCGCCACATTTGCCGCCCGGCCGGCGGCCTCGAACCCCAGCGCCGCGCGCACGGCGAGGCCGCGTTCGTCGACGAACAGCCACAGGCTGATCGTCTGGGCGGCCGCCAGTGCCGCGACGATCAAGAGAACCAATTGCCCCCGGAGGCTGTCAAAGGGGCGCGGCATCAGCTCAGTTCGCGGACGTCTGATGCCAGGCAATAGCCGCCGCCGCGCACCGTCGTCACGATGCGGGGGCGCGACGGATCACGCTCGACCTTGCGGCGCAAGCGGCTGATCTGGTTGTCGATGGTGCGGTCAAAGACCGAGGCCGACCGGCCCGCCGTCAGATCGAGCAGCTGATCGCGGTTGAGCACGAACCGGGGCCGCTCCAGAAGGACGGTCAGCAGCTTGAATTCGGCGCTGGTCAGGTCGATCTGCTCGCCGTCGTCATTCGACAGCGCCCGGGTGTCGGTATCGAGGACCCAATGGGCAAACGCGATGCGCTTGCCCGAGAGCGCGCCGGCATAGGGTTCGGCCTTGGTGGTGCGGCGCAGGATGGCCTTGATGCGGGCAATCAGCTCGCGTGGGTTGAACGGTTTGGCAAGATAGTCATCGGCGCCGATTTCCAGACCGACGATCCGGTCGGTCTCTTCTCCCAGCGCGGTCAGCAGCAGGATCGGCACATTGCCATTGGCTGACAGCCGGCGGCAGACCGACAGCCCGTCCTCTCCCGGCATCATGACGTCGAGAACGATAAGATCGTACTGGCCATGGCCGAGCTTGGCGTCCATGTCGACCGCGTCGCGCGCAGAGGTCGCCCGCATTCCGTTCTGTTCAAGGTAGCGCGTCACGGCATCGCGGATTTCGCGGTGGTCGTCGACGACAAGAATGTGTGGTGGTTCGCTCATGGA
The DNA here is from genome assembly GCF_028807375.1 of Marinovum sp. PR37. Taxonomy (NCBI): domain Bacteria; kingdom Pseudomonadati; phylum Pseudomonadota; class Alphaproteobacteria; order Rhodobacterales; family Roseobacteraceae; genus Marinovum; species Marinovum sp. PR37. The sequence goes on from NZ_JARAML010000007.1 coordinate 135,262, forward strand.
CCTTCTTTTAAACGAGTGAGGGGCGCTTTCCCGAAGATATTTGTCACGAAATGTAACCGCCACCGCCGTTGTGATCCGCCGATACAAAACCGTGGACTCCCCGGCATTTTGTCGCGACAAACCCCTGCCATATGTCAGGTATCGCAATACTGACATGAGGTGATCCGAATGAAACACAATTCTCTTCTCGCTGCATTTGCTCTGGCCGCGACCGTGCTTGGCGGGGCCGCTTATGCCGGTTCCGATCATGGCCACGGCGGCAAGACCGGCGGCAAATCCGGTGCGGCAGCGATGCAGGGCGGCGGCTCCGGCATGATGGGCGGCATGGACGGCATGATGGACATGATGAAGCGCATGCATGGCTCGATGATGGGTGGGGGCATGATGGGCGGCATGGGTTCCATGGGCGGCGGCATGATGAAGATGTTCGACGCCGATGGCGACGGCACCGTCACGCCGGAAGAGATGCGCAGCCAGCTGCAAGCCAAGCTGGCCGAGTACGACAGTGACGGCGACGGCACGCTTTCGATTGCCGAATTCGAAACCCTGCACAGCGCGATGATCCGGGAAATGATGGTGGACCGGTTCCAGCATCTGGACGCGGATGGTGATGGTGCCGTGACGGCGGAAGAGATGGCGGCACCGGCCGACATGATGGAACGGATGCAAAAGATGCATTCCAACATGTCTCAGATGCAGCCGGAGGCCGAAAAGGGCATGGATGGCGACGCCATGATGAACGACAACTGACCCAAGCGGGGCCGTCTCTCACGTCGCCGGTCGCAAGCGAGAGACGACCCCGCACGGACATCCTCGCCCCGCAAAGCGGGGCGAAGGCCTGTCGGCGGGGCCCTGCACGATGTCGCGAAGTTCGCGCTTGACCTTCCAGTCACTGGAAAGACTAGGCTCTAGCTGTTTCCTTCCCCGTCTTTGTCCAAGAGGACTTCAGAATGAGCGACCATGCACACCCAGTCTCGCAGGATGCCGAGACAACAACCTACGTCTGCCCGATGCACCCGGAGGTGCGGCAGGACCATCCGGGAGACTGCCCGAAATGCGGGATGCATCTTGTGCCTGAGGGTCAAGAGGCGCACCACGGCGGACACGATCACCATGCGCACGGCTCCCAGAGCGGCGCCGTGGACGGCAGATATGACAGCGTTCCCGAGGATCATGACGGCGCGGTCTATACCTGTCCGATGCATCCGCAGGTTCGCCAGACGCATCCTGGCTCCTGCCCGATCTGCGGCATGGGGCTCGAGCTGGAATCGGCGGCAATGGCCGATGCGGGCCCGAACCCGGAGCTGGTGGATTTCACCCGGCGGTTCTGGGTCGGCACGGTCCTGACCATCCCGCTGCTCATTCTCACGATGGCCCCCTTTCTCGGCTTTTCCGGCGTGCGCGAGGCCTTTGGCGAACGCACGACGCTCTGGATCGAGCTGGGTCTCGGAACGCCGGTTGTCCTGTGGTGCGGCTGGCCCTTCCTGGTGCGGGGCTGGAATTCGTTCCGCACCATGAACCTCAACATGTTTTCCCTGATTGCCATGGGCGTTTCGGCGGCCTGGCTCTTTAGTGTCGTGGCGGTTCTGGTGCCGGGCATCTTCCCGGCGGGGTTCCGCGATGCCGAAGGGCACGTCGGGGTCTATTTCGAAGCGGCGGCGGTGATCGTGACGCTTGTGCTGCTCGGGCAGCTGATGGAGTTGCGGGCCCGCGAAGGCACCGGCAAGGCCATCCGCGCCCTGCTGGACATGGCGGCCAAGACCGCGCGGGTGATCAGGCCGGATGGCACAGAAGAGGAAATTCCGCTCGAGGAGGTGCTTGTGGGCGACCGTCTGCGGGTGCGGCCCGGTGACAAGGTGCCGGTTGATGGCGTGGTCGTGGAAGGCCGCTCCTCGATCGACGAGAGCATGATTTCCGGCGAGCCGGTCCCGGTCGAAAAGGTCGAAGGCGATGCGGTGACCGGGGCGACGATCAATGGCACCGGCAGCCTGGTGATGGAGGCAACGCGGGTCGGCGCGGACACGATGCTGGCGCAGATCGTCGAGATGGTGTCGAACGCGCAACGTTCGCGCGCGCCGATCCAGAAATATGCCGACCGGGTGGCGGGCTATTTCGTGCCGGCGGTGATCGCCATCGCGGTTCTGTCGTTCATTGCCTGGGCGGTTCTGGGGCCGGCGCCGGCTCTGTCCTATGCGCTGATCTCGGCGGTTGCGGTCCTGATCATCGCTTGTCCCTGTGCGCTCGGTCTCGCGACCCCGATGTCGATCATGACGGCAACCGGTCGCGGGGCCCAGGCCGGGGTGCTGATCAAGAATGCCGAGGCGCTGGAGCGCTTCGAGAAGGTCGATACCCTGATCGTCGACAAGACCGGCACGTTGACCGAGGGCAAGCCGCGCCTTGTCGCCGTTTTGCCCGAACGCGGTCATGACGAGGCCGAAGTGCTGCGGCTTGCCGCGTCGCTGGAACGCGGGTCAGAGCATCCGCTTGCCGAGGCCATCGTCCGGGGCGCGGAAGAGCGCGACGTGAAAATGGCCGATGCCGCGGATTTCGAGGCGATTACCGGCAAGGGGGTCCGGGGCGTGGTGGATGGCAAGGCCGTCGCGCTTGGCAACCTGGCAATGATCCGCGATCTGGGTCTCCACGCGGGCGAGCTGACCGCCAAGGCCAATACCCGGCGTGACGAGGGCGAGACCGTGATGTTCGTGGTGCTGGATGGCGAGATCGCCGGGCTTGTCGGCGTTGCCGATCCGGTCAAGGACAGCACGCCCGCCGCGATCAAGGACCTGCACGCGCTGGGCTTTCGCGTCATCATGGCCACCGGCGACAACGAGCGCACGGCCAGGGCCATCGGCGCCCGTCTCGGCATCGACGAGATCCGGGCCGACGTCTTGCCCGAAGACAAGGCGCGGATCATCAAGGAGCTGCAACAGGACGGCCGCAAGGTTGCGATGGCCGGGGATGGCGTCAACGACGCCCCGGCGCTGGCGCAGGCCGATGTCGGCATCGCCATGGGCACCGGCGCGGACGTGGCCATCGAAAGCGCGGGGATCACGCTGGTCAAGGGCGACCTGGACGGCATCGTCCGCGCCCGGCGGCTGGCCCATGCCACGATGCGCAACATCCGCCAGAACCTGTTCTTCGCGCTGATCTACAACGCCTCCGGCGTGCCGGTGGCCGCGGGGGTGCTCTTCCCGGTCTTCGGCATCCTGATCAGCCCGATGTTCGCCGCCTTTGCGATGAGCGCATCCTCGATCTCGGTGGTGCTCAATTCGCTGCGTCTCCGGGCGGCGCGGATCTAGGCCGCGGAACCCACCTGATGACGAGTTGATCGGTGCTGCGTTCGGACGGATCAGCTGCGATCAAGGTCTCCGCAACCCCGGGTGCGTCGGCAAAGGTTCGCCGACGTATTCGGGGTAGATCGGCAACGATACATTCGGATACAAAAGATACGCCGGTCGGGCGTTTGCAAGTCCGGCGAATTCACCTAGGTTCCTGGGTCAGGGATCGGGAGGAGAACGCGGAAGCTGCAATCGGCGGCGCGTGGCAGACCGATGACGACCGGACCAAGGGCAGGCAGGAACAAGGACGGGCATGTCGAAATTGACGATATCGATCGTGGCGGCGGCTCTTCTCGGCCTCGGTGCCTTGGCTTGGTATGCCGCACGCCCGACCGGCCATTCCATGGACCAACCCGATCTGGCGCAGCTCTCCGAGGGGGCGGCGATCGTGGATGTCACGGTGCCCGCCGAATTCTCTGACAATGCCAAAATCGGCCAGCGGGCTTTCGAAGCGAAATGCGCCGCGTGCCACGGCACGAACGCCGCCGGACAAAACGGGGTGGCACCGCCCCTGGTTCACAAGATCTACGAGCCCAGCCATCACGGCGACATGGCCTTCGTTCTCGCCGCCAAGAACGGCGTGCGCGCGCATCACTGGAGATTCGGAGACATGCCGCCGGTCGAGGGGCTGACCCAGGGCGACGCGATGATGATTGTCGCCTATGTCCGGGAACTGCAACAAGCGAACGGGATCGACTGAACGATGCGCGGCATGATTCCCGGCCGGCTGATCCTGCTCGCTGTCGCGGCCTGTGTCGTGGCGCTGCTGAGCCTGCCTGACCTGGACTTCGCCCATTCCGACCAGCCGCCGGTTGCGGAGCAGTTGGCGCATGACACCCATTCCGACGAATCGCACAGCACCGGCATAGGCCATTGTCATGGCGAGGCCTCCTGTTCCAGCGGGCTGCACATCGTCTTTGGTCTTCGTACAATACCGCCCGAGCGGCCGCCGCTGCCGGCGCTGGATCGCGCCCCGACGAATTTCAACGACGCCACCCTCGGGCGCGAGCCACCGGTCCCTATCGCTCTCTCTTGATGCATCCGCGGCCCAAGTGCCGCATTGGAACTCAACGGAGACAAGAGATGAAATATACAGGAATTACCGGCATCGTCCTTTCGGTGACACTTGCAGGCGGCGTTCTGGCCCATTCGGGTGCGACAGGCGTCGTGAAGGAACGCATGGATGGCATGATGGCCATGAGCAAGGCGATCAAGGCGGTCACACCGGTCATGCGCGGCAAGGTCGACTATGATGCCGCGCGGGTGCGGGACTTTGCCGCCACGATCAAAGAGCATTCGGGCGAGACGATGACCAAGCTGTTCCCCGAAGGCAGCGAAGAGGCACCCTCGGTCGCCAAGCCCCGGATCTGGGAAGACTGGAGCGAGTTCGAGGCGCTGGCCGTGCGGCTGGGGACCCTCGCCGAAGGACTGGACCGGGCGGCGGACAATGGGCTGAAGGCCGCGGGCGGAGCATCGGCCAGCATGATGGGCGGCGACAACATGATGGGCGGCGGCGGCATGATGGGGGGCAGCGGGCCGATGACGGCCGAGCTTGACCCCGCGCAGCTGGCAGAGATGCCGGCGGATGCGGTCTTTCGAATGGTGAGCCAGACCTGCGCTGCCTGCCACACCAAGTTCCGCGCGGAAAAATAAGATGCGCAAAGTGACAAGAGGGCTGGTCGCCGCCGCAGCATTGGGCGCGGCGGGGCTGGCAGCGGTGGCCGCCTGGCCCGTCGGCCGGGCACCCGAGGATATCGCGCTGCAAGGCGATGCCAATCGAGGTGCCTATCTGGCGCGGGCGTCCGGCTGTATCGCCTGCCACACCGATTTCGAGAATGGCGGCGCACCGCTGGCCGGCGGTGTCGAGCTGGAAACTCCCTTCGGCAGTATCTACTCGCCAAACCTCACCACCGACCCGGAACACGGGATCGGCGACTGGACGATAGAGCAGTTCGCGGCGGCGGTTCGGCAGGGGGTGTCGCCGGAGGGTGCCCCCTATTACCCGGCCTTCACCTATCCGTTCTATCAGCAGTTCACCGATCAGGACATTGCCGATCTCTGGGCCGCGTTCCAGACCGTGCCCGCCGTGGCCGAGCCTTCGCGCGAGCCGGATATGCCGTTCCCCTTCAATCAGCGTGCACTGATGAAGTTCTGGCGCGCGCTCTATCTGGATCCGCCGCGCGCCGAGCCGGTGCCGGGGGCCGATCCGCTGTGGAATCGCGGCAAGGAGCTGGTCGAGGGCGCGGCGCATTGCGGCGCCTGTCACACCGGCCGGACGCTGCTGGGCGGCCGCGATCACGAAAGCCAGCATTTCAAGGGCAGCAACATGCTGCCGGGCGGCGGCAAGGCGCCGGCGATCGATGCCGAAACGCTGATGGCGCGGGGCTGGGATGTCGACAGCCTCTCATATGCCTTGCGCTCCGGGATCACGCCGTCGGGTGACGCTTTTGGCGGTGCGATGGGTGAAGTCGTCCTATATGGAACTCAGTACCTGTCCGATGAAGATCTTGAAGCAATGGCAACCTATCTGATGGACGATCACGGATGATCGGACGATTGCCGAACCACGAAAGGACACCGCGTTGAACGTGACACGGCGGAACATTCTGCTGGGAGGTGCGGCCTGTGCCGCCCTTCCGGGCCTGGCCTTTGCCCAGGCCGGGGCCGAGGAATTGCGGGCCGCAGCCTTTGATCACCAGCTGCTGCCCGACCCCTATGGCCCGACCACGCTCTGGGGCTATGGACCGGCCTCGCCCGGCACCGAGATCCGCGTCGCCCAGGGCGCGCGGGTGCGGCGGACCCTTGTCAACGGGCTCGATCAGCCCACCTCGATCCATTGGCACGGCATTCGCATCGACAATGCGATGGACGGTGTCGCCGGGCTGACCCAGGGTGCGGTGGCTCCCGGGGAACGCTTCGATTATGACTTCACGGTGCCGGATGCCGGAACCTTCTGGTATCACGCGCATGACCGCTCTTTCGAACAGGTTGGCCGCGGGCTTTACGGTGCGCTGATCGTCGAGGAGCCCGAACCGCTGGACATCGACCGGGACGAGGTGCTGGTGCTTGATGACTGGCTGATCGATCCCGACAGCGGCCAGCTTGCCGCCAGTTTCGGCAACATGCACGATCTGAGCCACGCCGGTCAGGTCGGAAATCTCGTCACCGCCAATGGTGCGCATGATCTTGCCATGCCGGTCAAGCGGCATGAACGCCTGCGTCTGCGGCTGATCAATGCCGCCAATGCGCGGGTGTTCCAGTTGCAGATGAGCGGGTTGGATGGCTGGATCGTCGCGCTCGACGGCATGCCGCTGCCCACGCCGCGCCCGCTGTCAGAGGCGCTCTTGCTGGCACCGGCGCAGCGCGCGGACCTGATCGTCGACGTGACCGCCGAGGCGGGCGAGACGGCGGGTCTGGTCAGTGTCGAACGCGGCGAGGGGTTTGCCCTGGCCTCCTTCCCGGTTACTTCGGAGGCCTCTGCCACCCGACGGGGCGCCGTCGCGCCGCTGCCGCCCAACACGGTGGCCCGGCCCGATCTCGCCGCCGCGACGGCACTTGATTTGCGGATGGAAGGCGGCGCCATGGGCGGCCTGCGCGGGGCGCGGCTGGATGGCGAGATGCAATCGATGAACGCCCTGGTCGCAGAGAACAAGTTCTGGGCTTTCAACGGCGCGATCGGCACCATGGAAGATCCGCCGCTGGCCGAGCTGTCGCGCGGCGAGACTGTGCGTCTGAAAATCGTCAACGACACCGCCTTTCCGCATGCCATGCACCTGCACGGCATGCATTTCCGCGAGGTCACGAAGGACGGCCAGCTTGGCGATCTGCGCGACACCACGCTGCTCTTGCGGGGCGAGACCCGCGAAGTGGCCTTTGTCGCCGACAATCCGGGCGACTGGCTGTTGCATTGCCACATGCTGTCGCATGCGGTGGCCGGCATGACGACACGGCTGCGCGTCGGCTGACCGGCCTGGCCGTGGCGGGCGCCTCACCCGGATTGCAACTGCACCAATCCGCGGGCAACGAGGGTGAGCGCCAGCGCCAGAAGCCCGCAGCAGATCGCGGCGGCGAGCCAGGCGCGCGCCCTGGGGGCAGATGTCTGCCCCCAGCTGAGGGCCGCGGCATAGATCGGCAGCGCGCCCAACAGAACGGCATAGAGGTATACCCCGGAAATATTGTCAAAAAGCGCCGACCGCGCCAAGGTCGGCGCCACGACCCGCAGCGCCGTGCCCTTGCTGCCGCCGAAAGAGCCGAACCAATCGGCCGAAGCGACATAGATCACGGCATGCAGCAGGATGAACACGGCCACCCGCATCACCATGTCGGTGAAGATCAACCCAAGGCCGCCGGCCTTGCGCGGCGTCAGGCTGATGTGCCGGGCGTAGAGGACGAAGCCCAGGAAATTGACGATGAAGACCACCGGAAATCCGTTTGTCGCAACCTGCCTGAGAAAGCGCGACAGGGCAGGGCCGCCGCTCGAGAGCATGGCGGCGAACCCGGGCTGCAAGGCGACGTAGATCGCCAGAAGCGGCAGCAGGGTGAGAAGGCTCACCAGGGCCACGTTGCGCGCAAAGATCGCGATCGGCAGGCTGAGCGAGAAATACCGGTGCATGGGGCTTCCTAGCACGATAGCGGCGGAGAACAGCCCAAGACGGGCCTTGGTTACAAAATGATACATCACAATCCGGCTGCGGAATGATAAGCCTGTAGTGAAACTCTAAAGCCGAGGCACCAAGTCCATGACCCAAAAGAAATGGTCGCGCCGCCATGTTTTGGCCTGTGCGACTGCCACGCTGGCAATGCCCTCTCTCGCTCTGGCGCAAGCCGAAAGCGCACCGACGCGGCGCAATATCTCGTCTTTCAAATTGCACGACTGGCGGGATCACTTCGATACGCTGGGCAAGGGTATCATCCTCTCCGACACCAACACCAAGGTGCTCCAGCATTGGACCGCTGACGGCGAGATGCGGATCTATCCGACCTCGGTGCCGCTGACCGACGAGCTGACGCGGCGGGGCTATACCTCGGTGGTCGAGAAACGCGAAAACCCGACCTGGCGGCCGACGCCGTCGATGCTCAAGCGGAACCCGGAATGGCCGGCGGTCGTCGAAGGCGGCGATCCGCTCAACCCGCTGGGCACCCGCGCGCTCTATCTGTCCTGGACTTATTACCGCATCCACGGCACCCAGGACACGCGCAAGATCGGCCGGCGGTCTTCGAACGGATGCATCGGCCTTTACAACCGTCAGATCGAAGAGGTCTACGAACGCACGCCGATCGGAACCCAGGTCAAACTGATCTGACAGTTCCGGCACTGAAACGGACCTTCGCGTCCTGAACGGGGTGCTCCGAAGGAGCGCCCCCAATGTCCTGCAAGGAGAGACGATCCGCCATGAAGAAACATATACTCGCGCCTTTGATCGCGCTCACATTTCTCGCCCCCCTGGCCGCCGGTGCCGAGGAGATGGACGAGGACCGGATCAAGGCGCTGGTCTATGAGGCGATCCGCGAAAACCCCGGCATCGTCATGGAAGCGGTGCGGCTTCTGGAAGAACAGCAGCAGCGCGACCAGTCGGCGGCGGCCGCCGCGGCCCTGTCGGGCATCCGGGATGAGCTCGAGCAGGATCCGAATGCGCCGGTTCTGGGCAATCCCGACGGCGATGTGACGGTGGTGGAGTTCTTCGATTACAACTGCCCCTATTGCCGCCGCGCGATGCCGCAGGTGGATGCGTTGATCGAACAGGACAAAAACGTCCGGCTGGTCTATCGCGAATGGCCGATCCTCGGCGACGGCAGCGTCTTTGCCGCTCGCGCCGCACTGGCCGCGCGCGAGCAGGGCAAATACGAGGAATTCCACGAGGCGATGATGGGCATGAACGGACGGGCCGAAGAGGCCAGCGTGCTCCGCATCGCCGGCGAGGTCGGCCTTGATATCGAGCAGTTGCGCCGGGACATGCAGGCGCCGGAGGTGAGCGAACATATCGAGACCTCGATGGAGCTGACCCGGGCGCTCGGGTTCACCGGCACCCCGTCTTTCGTGATCGGCGATACGCTGGTCGGCGGGCTGGTCGAGGCCGAGGTGCTGGCCGAGCACGTCCAGACGGCGCGCGACGCGCAGCAGTGACGCCGTGCAGACACTGGGACGTGCGCCCCGGCTGACCCGCCGCAACCTGCTGGCGGGCCTCGGTGCGGCCTGCCTGCCTTGGCCTGCGCTCGCCGCGCGGCAATCGGTCGTGCTTCGCCCCGCCGCGCTCTCGACGCGCATCGCGGGCCGCAGGCTCGACATGCTGGGCTTCAACGGAACGATTCCCGGCCCCGAGATCAGGGTGCGGCAGGGCGATCAGGTTGATATCCGCCTCGAGAACGGGCTCGATGACGGGGCGCTTGTGCATTGGCACGGCCTGCGCGTGCCCAACCGGATGGACGGGGTGAACGTTCTGACCCAGGACGTGGTCATTCCGGGCCGGTCGCACGATTATCACTTTGCCCTGCCGGATGCCGGAACCTATTGGTATCATTCGCATTACCTGTCCTATGATCAGGTAAGCCGCGGCTTGTTCGGCGCCTTCGTCGTCGAAGAGCGCGATCCGCCGGAGGTCGATCACGACATCACGGTTCAGCTCTTCGACATGATGATCGACGAAGAGGGCCGGTATGATGACAGCTTCGACCCGGCGCAATTCGCCACCGCCGGTAAGATCGGCAATGTCGCCACTGCCTTTGTGTCGCGTGACGGCATCCGCCAGGGCGACAGGCTGCGGCTGCGCTGCATCAATCCGTCGATCGACCGGATCTACGAGCTTCGGCTTTCGGGCGTCGCGGGGAACATTGTCGCGCTTGACGGAATGCCGCTGCCGGCGCCGCGGCCGTTGGCACCAATCACCCTGGCCCCCGGCCAGCGCTGTGACGTGATCGCCGATGTGACCGGCCCGGTCAGGCTGACCGATACCTATGGCGGCACGTCCGTGACCCTGGGCGAGATCGCCATGGAAGGCAGCCGGACGCCGCGCCGTTCCGCCATCCCGGGCCTGCCCGCGAATGCCATGCCGGCCCCCGGCCCGGTGGATGCCCATGTCGATCTGGTCATGCAGGGTGGCGCCGGAGGCGGAGATCACGACGGTTTCGGCACCTGGGCGTTGAACGACGTCTCGGGCCTGCCGCGCCGGCCGCTGGTGGATGTCCGGCGCGGTGCCACGGTCAGGATGACCCTGCGCAATGCGACGGCGTTTCCGCATGTCATGCACCTGCACGGGCATCACTTTCACGAACTCGATGCCAGGGGCGCATCCGGCGCCTACCGCGATTCGACGCTGGTGGGGGCAGGGGCCGCGCGCGACATTCTCTGCGTGCTCGACAACCCCGGATCATGGATGCTGCATTGCCACATGCTGAGCCATCAGACCGATGGCATGGCAACCTGGGTCCGGGTGCGCTGAGCGGCACCGCGGGCCCGGGGATCGACCCCCCCGAAAGCGCAAAGAACGTGGCCGCACCGCCACACCTGCGGCCTGTCTCTCACGCTCACGGGGAATTTTATTCGTTCCGGCGCCCGGCCGATATTCCCTTGAATAAAAGGAGTTGCCCACGTGACCGTTTCCAACCGACGCATTTTCCTGATATCGAGCCTCGCCGTCCTGGCCGCGCCGCGACTGGCGCTGGCGCACAAGCCCACCTTGGCCGAGAAGTTCCTGCCGCAGCTGGTGAATACCCGGCGCAAGGATTGGCGCGCCGGCAATCTGCATGTCGTGCCCGACGAATTTTTTCTCTACTTCATGCTGAACGACGGTCTGGCCATCCGCTATGGTGTCGGCGTCGGGCGTGACCGGCTTTATACGCCCGGCACCTTTACCGTGGCACGCAAGGCGAAGTGGCCGTTCTGGAGGCCGACGCAGGCGATGATCCGCAGGGAGCCGGAGAAATACGCCAAGTACAGCGATGGCATGAAAGGCGGCCCCGACAATCCGCTGGGCGCCCGCGCGCTCTACCTCTACGACGACAAGGGGCGGGACACCTATCTGCGCATCCACGGCACCAACAAGCCAGGCACCATCGGCACCGCAGTTTCCAATGGGTGCGCCCGGCTGACCAACGAATACATCAAGGAACTGTACGACCGGGTCGAGGTCGGCGCGAAGGTCACGCTACATCCCAAACAGGAAACGGCCTGAGCCCGCGCCGATCAGAGCAGGGCAGGCGGCAAGGCTGCCAGGGCGTCGTCCAGCGGCACCACAGGCAGCCCGGCGGCGATCCAGCCGACGCCCAGATCCGAGCCGAGCATGCCTTCCGACACATCGATGAAGCCAGTATAGCCCGCCTTGCGAAGGCTGCGCTGGATATAGCCCGAACGCCCGCCGGTCGCGCAGATCAGGGCGATCTGCCGCTCTCCGGCCAGATCGCGGGCCGCAAAGAGCCGGTCGGAAAACCGGTTCTCGTGCATGCTGATCGGCCAGGCCTGCGCGGCCACACCCGTGGCGGCCCATTCCGACCGCGCGCGTACGTCGATCATGCGGATATCATCGGCATTCAAGGCGTCCCAGGCGCGCTGTGCCGGCCAGACATCCGCCGACTGCGCCTGCGCCGGCAGGGCCTGGGCCAAGGGAAGACAGAGCAACCCGGTCGAAAAAGCACGTCGGTGAAGGTTCATTGTGTGCACCCTTTGTCGAAACCGGATTTGGACGGCGATCTCCGCCCATTCCCGCGGTTGCGTATCCGAGCAGGCGGCGGCAGCCGATCCGGTCCTATCCCGCCGAACGGTACAGGCGTTGGCCCGGTCGTATCAATGGCCGCCAGCCCTGTACCGGCTCACCTCATCGCAATTGTCTGTGATCCGCATTTTCTTGCCGTGCGTATGCTCTGGGCTAGGTCCACGATCTGGAGAACGCGCCAGCCTCTCTGAAAACGATGGATTTCATTCAATTGAGCAAAGGTCTTTCCTATTGTCGGTCTTTCTGCACGGTCTTGCCACTGCCCTTCCGCCGTATCTCCTCCCGCAGGATTTGGTGCAGGCCAAGGCGCAAGAGATCCTCGGCCACAAGTATCCGCAATTCGAACGGCTTCTGAAAACCTTTGTGACGGCCGGCATCGATCGGCGCTACTCGGTGGTTCCGATCGATTGGTTCGAGGCCGATCACGGCTGGCAGGACCGCAACGACGCCTATATCGACGGCGCATTGGCGTTGTTTGGCGTGAGCACGGAACTGGCTCTGGCGCGTGCCGGATGGGCGGCGGAGGAGGTCGATTGCATCGTGACCGTCTCTTCCACCGGCATCGCGACCCCGACACTGGAAGCGCGTGCCATGGACCGGCTGGGGTTTCGCGCCGATGTGCGCCGGGTGCCGGTCTTTGGCCTCGGCTGTGCGGGCGGTGTTTCGGGGCTGTCTCTGGCGCAGTCGCTGGCCGCGGCTCGCCCCGATGACAAGGTGCTGCTGGTCGTGGTCGAAACCTGCACCCTGTCGTTTCGGACCGACCGGCTGCAAAAGGCGGATATCATCGCGACCGTGCTCTTCGGAGATGGCGCGGCAGCGGCCTGCCTGTCGGGGCAGAAGGCCGATGGCCGGCAGGTTTCGCTCGGGGCCGGCACACAGACGACCTGGGCCGATACCTTGGGCATCATGGGTTGGGATGTCGACGACACCGGCCTCGGCGTGGTCTTCGGCCAGGAAATCCCCGGATTTGTCGAGAAAAACCTGGAGGCGGCGGTGGAGGGCGCGCTGGGCCGATCGGGATTGGAACGCAGCGACATCGCGCGTTTTGTGTGCCACCCCGGCGGGGCCAAGGTCGTCGACGCCTTGGAAGGCGCGCTTCAGCTTGAAAAGGGCACCTTGCAGGCCGAGCGGGACGTGCTGCGGGCGGCGGGCAACATGTCGGCGCCGACCGTGCTCTTCGTTTTGGAGCAGGTGTTGAAGCAAGAGGTGCAGGGACAGATGATGGCTACGGCGCTGGGGCCGGGCTTCACCGCCGCCTTTCTGCCGTTTCACGTCGGAGCAGACGCGGCATGACCCTTGGCGCGGCGCTCTTTCTGAGCTTTCTCGTTGTCCAGAGGCTGGCCGAACTGGCGCTGGCCCGGCGCAATACCGCCAGGCTTCTGGCGCAGGGCGCACGCGAGGTCGCGCCGGAGCATTACCCGCTCATCGTCGCGCTGCACACGGGCTGGCTGCTCTGCCTGGTGGCCTTCGGATATGACGCGGCGATCCGCCCCGTCTGGCTTGTCGTCTTCGTCGTGCTGCAAGCGATCCGCCTCTGGATCCTCGTGTCGCTGGGCGGGCGCTGGACGACCCGGATCATCGTCACCGACACGCCGCTTGTGGCGCGCGGCCCCTACCGCTGGATCAACCATCCCAATTACCTGCTGGTGGTCGCCGAGATCGCGGTTGCGCCCCTGGTCTTGGGGCTCGGCTGGGTCGCTCTGGTGTTCTCGGCTCTGAACGCCGCCGTCCTTGCCATTCGAATACGGGCCGAGGACCGCGCGCTCCGGCCGACGATATCGTGATGTGGGACGGGGCGCCGAGGGCCGGAAATCAATTGACCTCTGCCGCGCGGTGCCGCCAACTTGGGCAATCCCGCGCCCGCAACGACGACCCAACTTGATGTGAGGACTGCATGATCATGGCTGAAATGGGCAAAATCGCGTTTCAATTTGGCGGAGCAACCCGCATGTCCGGGCTCGCGCTGGGGGTTTTCTGTGCCGCCTTCACCGCTCAGGCTCAGGAGCAGGTGGGGGCCACGGTCGCCGAAATCCCGGTGCCGGCGGGCCCGGGATCGAGCGAGCCATCGCTCTTTGCGCTTGCGGATGGGCGCGTCGCTGTCAGCTGGACGGAACCTACCGAGGCGGGCCATGCGGTGAAGGTCGCGCTCGGCAATGAGGCCGGGTGGAGCGCGCCGTCCACGGTGGTCGCCGCCGGCGATCTGATCGTCAACTGGTCGGATTTCGCCTCGGTCGCGGTGCTGCCCGACGGCACGATGGCTGCGCATTGGCTGAAAGAGACCGATGTGACGTCCTTTTCCTATGATGTGAACATCGCCCTGTCATCCGACAAGGGTGAAACCTGGAGCGCCCCGGTTGTTCCGCACCGCGATGGCACCCAAAGCCAGCATGGCTTCGTCACGCTCCTGCCGGTCTCGGACAGCCGGTTCGAGGTGTTCTGGCTGGACGGCCGGGAGTATGGCACCGAGGACACCGGCGCGATGCAGCTGCGGTCGGCCTCGCTTGATGCCGACGGAACTCTGTCTCCGGAAAGCCTGCTCGATTCCCGCGCCTGCTCTTGCTGCCAGACATCAGCCGCGGTGGCGGGCGACGGCAGCATTCTGGTGGCATACCGGGACCGCACGGTCGAAGAAGTGCGCGATATCTCGGTGGTGCGCAAGGTGGCGGGGGCCTGGAGCGAACCCCGCCTGGTTCACGCCGACGGCTGGGAGATTTCGGGTTGCCCGGTGAACGGCCCGGCGATCGACGCGGAAGGCAGCGATGCAGTCGTGGCCTGGTTCACCGCGGCACAGGGCGATCCGGCGGTCAAGGTGGCCTTTTCCCGTGACAGCGGCGCCAGCTTTGATGCGCCATTCCGCATCGACGGCGGCGAGGCGGCCGGCCGGGTGGATGCGCTGCTTTTGCAAGACGGATCGGCCGTGGTTTCCTGGGTCGAATGGACCAGGCTGGGCGAGATCCTCCGGCTTTGCCGCGTCACCCCCGAGGACGGATGCCCGGCGCCGCAGGCGGTTGCCCTGAACACCGCCGCCGGGTCGATCAATTTCCCGCGCATGGCCGGGAGCGGCGAGGAGATCTATATCGCCTGGGGCCAGCCGGCTGCCGGCCGCACCCCCGCCGGGATCAGGATGATCGTGGCAAGATACTGAGACCGCATGGAAAGTTTCGATACCGATGTTGTGGTGGTCGGGGCCGGCGTCGTCGGTCTCGCGGTGGCGCGGGCCCTGGCGCTGGCCGGGCGGGAAGTGTTGATCCTCGAAAAGAATCCGGTGATGGGCGAGGAAACCAGCGCCCGCAATTCCGAAGTGATCCATGCCGGCATCTACTACCCGCCGGGCACGCTCAAGGCGCGGCACTGTCGGCGCGGCCGCGATCTGCTTCATCGCTATTGCGAGGCGCGCGGTGTCGGCCACCGTCGTTGTGGCAAGCTGATTGTTGCCAGCGACACCGACGAGGCGGCCCGCCTGCCACAGATCGCGGCCCATGCCCAAGGCAACGGCGTCACCGATCTGCGGCTGATCGGAGCGGCAGAGCTGCAAGCGCTCGAGCCGGCGCTCCGGGCGTCTGCGGCGTTGTTTTCGCCCTCGACCGGCATCGTCGACAGCCACGCGCTGATGCTGGCACTGCTGGGCGAGGCAGAGGCGCATGGGGCGCAGCTTGTCACCCGGTCACCGGTCTCGGGCGGGCAGCTGTGCGGCGACGGCTCGGCCGAGCTGGCGGTGGGCGGCGACGAGCCGATGCTGCTGCGCTGCCGGTCGCTGGTGAATTGCGCCGGGCTCTGGGCCCCGGCGCTCAGCGCGCGGATCGACGGCCTGCCGCCGCCGCCCGGTCTGGCGCTGGTCAAGGGCAATTACTTTGCGCTCAGCCGGCCGGCGCCGTTTTCGCGGCTGATCTACCCGGTGCCGCGCGATGGCGGGCTGGGCGTTCACTTCACGCTCGATCTGGCCGGGCGCGGCAAGTTCGGCCCCGATACCGAATGGCTGGACGACACCGATCCGGCGCGCATCGACTACACCGTGAACCCGGAGCGGCGGGCGGGTTTTGCCGAGGCGATCGCGCGCTATTGGCCAGCGATCGAGGCGCGGGATCTCAGCCCCGATTACGCCGGATTGCGGCCCAAGATCGCGGGGGCCGCCTATGGCGATTTCGTGATGCTCGGGCCGGGTCAACTCGCCGGCCCGCATGCGCTTCTTTACGGGATCGAATCGCCCGGTCTGACCAGCGCCCTTTCGATTGCCGAAGAGGTAGCGGACTGGCTGGCCGAGGGCTGATCGCCGGCGCGCGTTGCGCCGAAACACCTCGGCCGCAATCTCTGATTGCGCGAGGTCCGGCGCGGCCCGGGCCCGAGGGCCGCACCTCTAAACGCCTTGCCGGGGCCGGCGGATTTGCCAGCGTGGCGGCCATCGCCTATATTGCTTGGTTCAAAGGCCCAAGAAAAAAGGGGCGGAGCAGCGAGACGTGACACCAGACAAGAGCATTTCCAACGGCTTGATCACCAGGCTTTGGGCGCTGATCAAGAAATTCTACGCCGACGTTGCCCTCCCTATGGTGCAGCGGCCCAGGCAGTTGCAAACTGCTGCGCTGTGCTATCGCGCGACGGATGAGGGTCGGCAGGTCCTGCTGATCACCAGCCTCGATTCCGGCCGATGGATCATCCCCAAAGGCTGGCTGATGCGCGACAAGAACGCCAGCGAGGCCGCGGTGGTGGAGGCCTGGGAAGAAGCCGGGGTGCGCCCGGGCCGGATCTCGCGGCAGCCGGTCGGCTCTTATGTCTATGACAAGATCAAGTCGAGCGGGCTGCCCGTCACCGTCGAGACCCTGGTCTTTGCCGTCGAGGTCCGCGCCCTCGAGGACAGCTTTCCCGAAGCCGGGCAGCGCGAGCGCCGCTGGCTCGATCCGGCAGAGGCCGCCGAACGGGTCAGAGAACCGGGCCTGCGACAAATCCTGCTCGAATTTGAGGCCGATACCCGCCGCGCTAGGTGATCTGTTGCCCATGGCGATCACTTGATGTAGCTGCGCCGGAATCATCGGGAGGACACATGTCGGACAACAGCACTTCGGACAACAGCAATCTTGATCCGAGCCATCTGGAGACGCTGGACCGCGACCTCGGCCGGCTGTCGACGCTTGAACAGGCCACCGCCTATGTAAGCCGTCCCATGATGGGCACCGGGCTTGCGCTGATCTTCGTGGTCTTTGCGGCGCTGATCGCGGCGCTGATCTTTGGGCAGGCGGACAACACCTTTATCGTCGTGATCGCGGCGGCGTTCGGGGCCTACATGGCGCTCAATATCGGCGCCAATGACGTGGCCAACAACATGGGGCCGGCGGTCGGGGCCAATGCCATGTCGATGGGGCTTGCCATCGTCATCGCGGCGATCTTCGAAAGCGCCGGGGCGCTCCTGGCGGGGGGCGACGTGGTATCGACCATCGCCAAGGGCATCATCGCGCCCGAAAGCATGGCGACCTCGGGGGCCTTCATCTCGGCGATGATGGCGGCGCTTCTGGCTTCGGCGCTCTGGGTCAACCTGGCGACATGGATCGGCGCGCCGGTCTCGACGACGCATTCGGTGGTCGGCGGCGTCATGGGCGCGGGGATCGCGGCGGCGGGCTTTGGCGCGGTCAGCTGGGGCCAGATGAGCGCCATCGCGGCCAGCTGGGTGATCTCTCCGTTGCTGGGCGGCCTGATCGCGGCCGGGTTCCTGTGGTTCATCAAGGCCAACATCATCTACCGCGACGACAAGATCGCGGCGGCGCGAAAATGGGTACCGGTGCTTGTCGGCATCATGGCCGGCGCCTTTGCCTCTTACCTGGCGGTCAAGGGGCTCAAGAAGATCGTCAAGATCGAGCTGGGCAGCGCGCTGCTGATCGGTCTGGGCGTTGCCATCGCCGCCTGGATGATCATGATCCCGGTGATCCGGCGGCAATCGGCCAATCTCGAGAACCGCAACAAATCGCTCAAGGTGCTGTTCGGCATTCCGCTGATCGTCTCGGCGGCGCTGCTGAGCTTTGCGCATGGCGCCAACGACGTGGCCAATGCGGTCGGCCCGCTGGCGGCCATCGTGCAGGCCTCGTCGACCGGCGATTTCACCCAGGCGGTGGAAATCCCGCTCTGGGTCATGGTCATCGGCGCGCTGGGGATTTCCTTTGGGCTGTTCCTCTTCGGGCCCAAGCTGATCCGCATGGTCGGCAACCAGATCACCAAGCTCAACCCGATGCGGGCCTATTGCGTGGCGCTTTCGGCGGCGATCACGGTGATCGTGGCAAGCTGGCTGGGGCTGCCGGTCAGCTCGACCCATATCGCGGTGGGCGGCGTATTTGGCGTCGGGTTCTTCCGCGAATGGGACACCGAGCGGCGAATGCGCAAGGCCAAGAAGGCGGTATCCGGCCTGCCCGATCTGGCGCCGGAAGAACGCCGCCGTCGCAAGCTGGTGCGGCGGTCGCATTTCATGACGATCGTGGCCGCCTGGATCATCACCGTGCCAGCGGCGGCGCTGCTCTCGGCGGGCATCTTCGTCGTCATCAAGGGCATCAGCCTCTGACCACATGGCCGGGGCCCGGTGTCGGGCCTCGGCCAGCCCAGGGCGCAGGCGACCGGGACAAGGCGGTTTCCCCGCGCAGGCGGGGTTTGGCCGAGCGGCGGGCGGAATTCTGCTGATTGCCGGCAAAAGCTGTCTTTCTGCCCGGATCCTGGGCAGGTACACTGCCGCCCAAGAACAAAGGCGCGACACGAGTCGCGCGACAATTGAGCAGGAGCAGTCCCACCGTGTCAGCAGGATACGCGCAGGATCGGCGTGCCCAGGCGCCGGTCACCGTCAGGCCATTCCAGGTTCGGGGCCATTTTCTCACCGCGCTGGCGCTGCGGATGGAGACCGATGTCACCGATCAGGGCTTTTTCGACGCGCTGGACGAACATCTGCAAACCACGCCGCAGTTCTTTGCCGATGCGCCGGTGGTGCTTGACCTCGACCGGGCCCGCGGGCTGAGCGAGGCCGCCCGCCTGAGCGATCTGGTGGAGGCCCTGCGACAGCGCGATCTCAAGGTGTTCGGGGTGCAGAATGCCGGCAGGATCGCACCCGAGCTGTTGCAACGGCTGGCGCTGATCGCGGTCAGCAACGGCCGCGACGCGCCGGCGCCGACGGAGCAGGCGGGCCGCGGGCGGCGCAAGGACCGGCTGTTGCCACCTGACAACAAGGTCATCACCGGGTCGGTCCGCTCCGGGCAGATGGTGATCACCGAGCGCGGCGACCTGACGATCATCGGATCGGTCGGTTCGGGCGCCGAGGTCATCGCCGGCGGCAATATCCACATCTACGGCACCTTGCGCGGACGGGCCCTGGCCGGTGTCCAGGGCGATACGGGGGCGCGCATCTTCTGCCAACGCCTCGACGCCGAGCTGGTGGCCATCGCGGGTCTCTACCAGACCAGCGAAACCCTGGGGCCGGCGCCCGGCGAAGGTGGCGTGCAGATTTTCCTCAAAGACGACAGATTGCAGAAGGAGGCGCTCGGATGACGACGCAACTCACGGAAGAGCCGCCCAAGGGAAAGGTGATCGTGATCACCTCGGGCAAGGGGGGCGTGGGCAAGACCACCTCGGCTGCGGCGATCTCGGCCGGGCTGGCCAAGCGCGGTCACAAGACGGTGGTGATCGATTTCGACGTCGGCCTGCGCAACCTGGACATGACGATGGGCTGCGAGCGGCGGGTGGTGTTCGATTTCATCAACGTCATCCAGGGCGACGCGCGGCTGAAACAGGCGCTGATCCGCGACAAGCGGATCGATACCCTGTCGATCCTGCCGACCTCGCAGACCCGCGACAAGGACGCGCTGACCAAGGAAGGCGTGGAAAAGGTTCTCGACGAGCTCAAGACCGAGTTCGATTACATCATCTGCGACAGCCCTGCGGGCATCGAACGCGGCGCGCAGATGGCGATGTATTTCGCCGACGAGGCGGTGGTGGTGACCAACCCCGAGGTCTCTTCGGTGCGCGACAGCGACCGCGTGCTGGGCCTGCTCAGCAGCCAGACCCGGCGCGCCGAGACCGAAGGCGCCGATCCGATCAAGGCGCAGGTTCTGCTGACCCGTCATGACAGCGCCCGCATCGACACCGGCGAGATGATGACGGTGGAGGATGTGCTCGAAATCCTCGCCGTGCCGCTGCTCGGGATCGTGCCGGAAAGCAAGGCGGTGCTGCGGGCCTCGAACGTCGGCACGCCGGTGATCCTTGACGGTCCGTCCAACGCCGCCGCCGCCTATGAGGATGCGGTGGCGCGGCTGATCGGCGAAGAGGTCGAGATGCGGGTTCTGGCCGAGCGCCGGCCCAACCTGTTCCATCGCTTGCTGGGGCGCACGGCATGAGCTTTTTCGGATTTTCCCTGAAATCCCGCCGTCCCTCCTCGGCGCAGACCGCCAAGGACCGCTTGCAGGTGCTGCTGGCGCATGAACGCCGGGGCGGCTCGCCTTCGCCGGATTACCTGCCGCAGCTCCAGAGCGATATCATCGCGGTGATCCGGAAATATGTCACGGTCGAGGATGATGGCGTCGATATCCGGATGGAAAACGGGCAGGAGGTCTCGAGCCTCGAGATCAATATCGAGCTGCCGTCGCGGACCACCGCGGCCGGCTGACGTTCGCCCGCCGTCCCGGCGGGCGAACCCTGACCCCGGGCCTGGCAATATCCGAATCGCTCATCGTTGGGTCCAGAAGCGAATGTTTGCCAGACCGGCCGGATGACAGAATTCCGGCCGTCCTTCGGGGCGGGCGAGGGCCGGCGGGTTACTGGCTGCCCGGCTTGCGAAACAGGCGGGTCTGTTCGAACAACCCGTCAAGCCGTTCGTACCGCGCCTTGGTTTGCGGCCAGGCCTCTTCCTGTGCGGCGGCGATCAGCGCCTCGAGCAGCATCAGGGTCGAGACGTTGCTGTCCCAGGCCGACGGGATCTCGACCCAGCAGGTGAAGCTGTGCGAGGCGATCTCGGCCACCGGACTGGCCCATTGATCGGTGATCAGCACCACGTCGACCCCGCGTTCGCGCGCCAGTTCCGCCAGCCGCAGCAGGTTCGATTCATAGCGCCGGATGTCGAACATCAGGAGGGTGTCGCCGCGCGCCATGTCGAGCAGGTAGTGCGGCCAGGTGGCGGAGGATGAGGTGAGATGAATCACCCGGGGCCGCACCGCCTGAAGATGGGTAAAGGCGTAATCGGCCAGCGCATGGGTGATCCGGCCGCCGACGATGAACAAGGTCTGATCGGTATTGGCCAACAGCTGTGCGGCGGCATCGAAGGCCTCGGAGGGCACATTGCTGAAGGTGGTCTGGATGTTCTGGGTCACCGCCTTGGCGAAGCGGTTGAGCAGATGCGACTCCGGCGCCTCGGTGGCCCAGTTGGCACGGCGCTCGGTCGGGCCCGAGACCTTGGCCTGCAATTCCTTGAGCAACGCCTGGTGAAACTGTGGAAAGCCCTTGAACCCCAGCTTCTGGACCATCCGCGCGATGGTCGGTGTCGAGACCCCGGTCTGTGCCGCGACGATGGTGATCGAGGCCAGCCCGGCGGCCGGGTAATTCTCGAGCAGCGCATTGGCGAACTTGCGTTCGGATTGCGTGAGGTCGGTGTAATGCTCGCGGATCAATTCCCGGACGGTGGCGGTGGGCTGGCTCACGGGGGGCCCTTTCCTTGCATCGCTTTGCGCAGGTCTTTGGCAGATGCCTGTCAATCAAACAATCTGCTGCGCGTGTTGTGAAGAAATATTGACACAACCCGCTGCCATGTGGAAAGTTTTTTTCAGAACAGGGGGAATTCAATGTCGGAGCGCCAGCAGGACGGCTGTGAAGCGACGGTTTGCGTGACAAATGCCGCAGGCGCCGGGGCTGTGCTGCTGCTCTGCGAGCATGCCTCGGCGCATATCCCGTCGCGGTACGGCGATCTCGGGCTGCGGCCCGAGTGGCGCGACAGCCATGCGGCCTGGGATCCGGGGGCGCTGGCGCTGTCGCAGCTCTTGTCCGAGGCGCTGGATGCACCGCTGGTGTCTGGCCGCGTGTCGCGGCTGGTCTACGACATCAACCGCCCGCCCGAGGCCGCGGCCGCCATGCCGGCGCGTTCGGAGCTGGTGGAAATTCCCGGTAACGCCGATCTGACCCCGGCGCAACGCGCCGAGCGCATTGCAACGGTCTATCGGCCCTTCTGCGAGGCGGTGTCCGGGCTGCTGGATGCCGAGGCCCGCGCCATCGTGACGGTGCACAGTTTCACCCCGGTCTATTTCGGCGCCGCCCGCCCGACCGAGATCGGCATCCTGCATGACAGCGATGCGCGGCTGGCCGAGGCGATGCTGGCCCATGCCCCCGCCACGCGACGGGTCGACCGCAACATGCCCTACGGCCCCGAGGATGGCGTCACCCATTCGCTGCAATTGCACGGCATCGCGCGCGGTCTGCCCAATGTGATGCTCGAGGTGCGCAACGATCTTCTGACCACACCCGGAGATATCTCAGGCATCGCCCAAGAGCTGCTGGCGATGTTGCGCCCGGCGCTGGCCGCCGTACCGGTGGAGGCCGCCGATGCCTAGGGTGATCACCGCTTTCGTGCACGGCGTCGATGCGATGAACCGCTTCATCGGGCGGATCGCGATGTATCTGATCTTTGTGCTGATCGGCGTGCTGCTCTGGTCGTCGGTCTCCAAGGTCGCCTTCCTGCCGTCGCTCTGGACGCTGGAGACGGCGCAATTTGTCATGGTCGGCTATTACATCCTGGGCGGGCCCTATTCGATCCAGCTCGGATCGAACGTGCGGATGGACCTGTTCTATGGCGGCTGGTCGGTCAAGACCAAGGCCTGGGTCGATGCCTTTACCGTGCTGTTCCTGATGTTCTACCTCGGGGTCCTGCTTTACGGCGCACTCGGTTCTCTGGCCTATGCCATGGGCTATTTCGGCATGGCGCCGCTGGAGTATTTCTCCGAGTTCCTTGGCGCACTCTTTACCGGCGGCTTTGCCCAGGCAGGCGAGACGCTGGGCTACCTCGAACGTTCCTCGACCGCCTGGCGACCGTTCCTCTGGCCGGTCAAGCTTTTGCTGGCCGTCGGTATCTTTCTGATGCTGCTGCAAACCCTTGCCGAGTTTTTCCGCGATATTGGCCGCATTCGCGGGGTGGAGATCTGATGTCTCATGAAATGATCGCCATCCTGATGTTTTCCGGCATGATGCTGATGCTGCTGACCGGTCAGCGGGTGTTCGGCGCCATCGGCTTTGTCGGCGCGGCGGCGGGGCTCCTGCTTTGGGGGACCGGCGGCGTCGACGTGCCCTTTGCCGCGGCCATGAAGCTGATGAAATGGTATCCGCTGCTGACCCTGCCGATGTTCATCTTCATGGGCTACGTCCTGTCGGAATCCAAGATCGCCGACGATCTCTACAAGATGTTCCACGTCTGGATGGGGCCGGTGCGGGGCGGGCTGGCGATCGGCACCATCGGGCTGATGGTGCTGATCTCGGCGATGAACGGGCTGTCAGTGGCGGGCATGGCCATCGGCGCCACCATCGCCCTGCCGGAGCTGCTCCGCCGGGGGTACGACAAGATCATGGTGACCGGGGTGATCCAGGCCGGATCGTCGCTGGGCATCCTGGTGCCGCCCTCGGTGGTGCTGGTGCTCTATGCGATGATCGCGCGTCAACCGGTGGGGCAGCTCTGGCTGGCGGGGGTGATGCCCGGACTGCTGATGGCCGCGCTCTTCATCGTCTACATCTACATCCGCTGCCGGGTGCAGCCCGAGCTCGGCCCGCCGCTGGCAGAGGACGAACGCGACGTGAGCCGGGCCGAAAAACTGCGCCTGCTGCGCGCCGGCATCCTGCCGCTGGTGATCTTTGCGGTGATGATGGTGCCTTTCGTCAGAGGCTGGACCTCGCTGGTGGAAAGCTCGGCCATCGGCGCGCTGGCGGCCTTTGTCGCGGCGGTGCTCAAGCGGCGGATGACCCGCGAGGTCTTCGAGACTTCGGTGCGCCAGACGCTGGCGATTTCCTGCATGTTCATGTGGATCATTCTGGCCGCCCTGGGCTTTGGCGCGATCTTCGACGGGCTGGGCGCGGTGCGCGCCATCGAGATGCTGTTTACCGAACGCCTCGGCCTCTCGCCCTGGATGATCCTGATCCTGATGCAGCTGTCGTTCATCGTCATGGGCACCTTCCTCGACGACACCGCCATGCTGGTGATCGTCGCGCCGCTTTACGTGCCTCTGGTGGGGGCGCTGGGCTTTGATCTGATCTGGTACGGCGTGCTGTACACGATCACCACCCAGATCGCCTATATGACGCCGCCCTTTGGCTATAACCTCTTTCTCATGCGCGCCATGGCGCCGCCCGAGATCGGCCTGACCGACATCTACCGCTCGATCATCCCCTTTGCGCTGGTGATGGTGCTGGCGCTGTCGCTGGTGATGATCTTTCCGCAGATCGCGCTCTGGCTGCCGGGCCTCGTATACGGACAATAACCCCAGAAGCCCCGGACAGGGGACATATTGCAACAAGGAGAACGGACATGACGACTTCGAGAAGAAAGTTCCTGCAAACTGCCGGGGTGGGTGTCGCCGCCGCGCCGCTGGCCGCACCCGCGCTGGCGCAATCCACCATCACCTGGCGGATGCAGACCTATGCCGGCGCCGCGCTGGCCGAGCATGTGGTGAAACCCGCCATCGACCGCTTCAACGCCATTGCCGGCGACCGGATGCAGATCGAGCTGTTCTATGCCGATCAGCTGGTGCCCACCGGCGAGCTGTTCCGCGCGATGCAGCGCGGCACCATCGACGCGGTGCAATCGGATGACGACTCGATGGCCTCGCCCACCGAAGTGACGGTTTTCGGCGGCTATTTCCCCTTTGCCTCGCGCTACTCGCTGGATGTGCCGGTGCTGTTCAACCAGTACGGGCTGAACGAGATCTGGGCCGAAGAATACGCCAAGGTCGGCGTCAAGCACATCTCGGCCGGCTCTTGGGATCCCTGCCATTTCGCCACCAAGGATCCGATCAATTCGCTGGCCGACCTGCAAGGCAAGCGGGTCTTCACTTTCCCCACCGCCGGCCGCTTCCTGAGCCAGTTCGGCGTGGTGCCGGTGACCCTTCCCTGGGAGGACATCGAGGTCGCGGTACAGACCGGCGAGCTTGACGGCATCGCCTGGTCGGGCATCACCGAGGATTACACCGTCGGCTGGGCGGATGTGACCAACTATTTCCTGACCAACAATATCTCGGGCGCCTGGATCGGGCATTTCTTTGCCAACATGGGCCGCTATGAGGAGCTGCCCGAGGACCTGAAGCTCTTGCTGGCGACCTGCATGGAACAGTCGCATTATTACCGCCAGTGGTGGTACTGGGGCGGCGAGGCGCGCCTTCGAGTGCATGGCGAAAAAATGCAGCTCACCACCATCCCGGATGCGGAGTGGGATCAGGTCGAGGCCGCGGCGCAGACCTTCTGGGACGAGATCGCGGCGGAGAGCGAGACCAAGGCCAAGGTCGTGGAGATCTTCAAGCAGTACAATGCCGACATGGCCAAGGCCGGCCGGCCGTATCGCTACAACACCTGAGCCATTGCCCGGGCGCTGTCCGGGCAACCCCGTCCCGGCCCCCGCGCCGGGACCTCCCCCTCAACCATGAGGCCCCGGGTCTTGCCCGGGGCGCGCGCAGGACACAAGAACCGGAATGCCCATGACATTCGAAGAGCTGAAATCGAAATTCGCGGCTGGAGAGATCGACACCGTTCTGGCCTGCACCATCGACATGCAGGGCCGGCTGATGGGCAAACGGTTCCACGCCGCGCATTTCATCGACAGCGCCTGGGAAGAGACCCATTGCTGCAACTATCTGCTGGCCACCGACCTGATGATGGCCACACCCGACGGCTATGCCGCGACCTCCTGGGAAATGGGTTATGGCGACTATGTGATGAAGCCCGACCTGTCGACGCTGCGGGTGATGCCCTGGCTCGAGGCCACGGTCATGGTGATCTGCGACGTGCTCGATCATCACAGCCACGACGAAGTGCCGCATTCTCCCCGCGCCATGCTCAAGAAACAGGTGGCCCGTGCCGAGGCTCTGGGTTTCACACCGATGATGGCGACCGAGCTGGAATTCTTCCTGTTCGAGAAGAGCTTTGACGAGATCCGCCGCTCCGGTTTCCGCGATCTCGCCACGCTTTCGGGCTACAACGAGGATTACAACATCCAGATGACCAGCCGCGAGGAACATGTGATGCGCCCAGTGCGCAATCACCTCTACGCGGCCGGCCTGCCGATCGAGAATTCCAAGGGCGAGGCCGAGACCGGGCAGGAAGAGCTCAACATCAAATATGCCCCGGCGCTGGACACGGCCGAATACCACACCATCGCCAAACATGCGGTCAAGGAGATCGCTCACCAGCAGGGCCACGCGGTCAGCTTTCTGCCGAAATGGGCCTCCGACAAGGTGGGCTCGTCCAGCCATGTGCATCAGTCGCTGTGGCAGGACGGCAGCCCGGCGTTCTACGACGCTGACGACAGGCTCGGCATGTCACCGCTGATGAAGAGCTACACCGCCGGATTGCTGAAATACGCCAAGGATTACATGTACTTCCTTGCGCCCTACATCAACAGCTACAAGCGGTTCCAGGTCGGTAGCTTTGCCCCCACGCGGATCATCTGGTCGATCGACAATCGCACTGCCGGGTTCCGGCTTTGCGGCGCGGGCACCAAGGGGGTGCGGATCGAATGCCGGGTTGGCGGCTCCGACATCAACCCCTATACCGCCATGGCGGCGATGCTGGCCGCGGGCCTCAAGGGCATCGAGGAGAAGCTGGAGTTGCAGCGGGCGTTCACCGGCGACGCCTATGCCACCGATGCCGCGCAATTGCCGACCACGCTGCGCGACGCACGCGAGGCGCTGCTCGCCTCCGACATGCTGCGGGCGGCCTTTGGCGATGGCGTGGTGACCCATTACGCCCGCGCCGCCGAAGTGGAGATCGAGGATTTCAACCGCGCGGTGACCGATTACGAGATCGCCCGCGGATTCGAGATGGCCTGAACGGGCCGACAGACAGAGGATACCATGACCAACACATTGAAATGCGTCTCGCCCATCGACGGAGAGGTCTTTGCCGAACGCCCGGTGCTGACGCTCGACGCGGCGCGGGACGCGGCCGCCAAGGGCCGCGCCGCGCAGGCGGCCTGGGCGGCGCGGCCGCTGGCGGAACGCACCCGCCTGGTGATGGCGGGCGTCGCCCGCGTCGGCGAGATGAATGACGAGATCGTGCCGGAACTGGCGCGGATGATGGGCCGCCCGGTGCGCTATGGCGGTGAATTCGGCGGTTTCAACGAACGCGCCTCGCATATGGCCGAGATCGCGGAGCAGGGGCTGGCGCCGATCGAGGTCGGCGAAGATGCGACTTTCAAGCGCTACATCAAACGGGTGCCCCTGGGGCTCGTGCTGGTGGTGGCGCCGTGGAACTATCCCTACATGACCGCGATCAACACCGTTGCGCCCGCGCTGATCGCCGGCAATGCGGTGATGCTGAAACACGCCACCCAGACGCTGCTGGTGGGCGAACGCATGGCCCGCGCCTTTCACGAGGCCGGCGTGCCGGAAGAGGTGTTCCAGAACATCTTTGTCGACCATGACACCACCTCGGCGCTGATCGCCGGCAAGGCTTTCGATTTCGTGAATTTCACCGGTTCGGTCGGCGGCGGCAAGGCGATGGAACAGGCCGCGGCGGGCACTTTCACCGGGGTCGGACTGGAACTGGGCGGCAAGGATCCGGGCTATGTCATGGAGGACGCCGACCTCGATGCGGCGCTGGACACGTTGATTGACGGGGCGATGTTCAACTCGGGCCAATGCTGCTGCGGGATCGAGCGGATCTATGTGCATGAAAGCCTTTTCGACGCCTTCGTCGAAAAGGCGGTGGCCATCGTGAAGGGCTACAAGCTGGGCAACCCGCTGGAGGCGGAAACCACCATCGGCCCGATGGCGCATGTCCGCTTTGCCAAGGAGGTGCGCGCGCAGATCGCCGAGGCAGTGGAGATGGGTGCAACCGCGCATATCGATACCTTCCCCGAGGATGACGGCGCCGCCTATCTGACACCGCAAATCCTGACCGGCGTCACCCATGACATGCGGGTGATGCGGGACGAGAGCTTTGGCCCGGTGGTGGGCATCATGAGCGTAAAGGACGACGAAGAGGCCATCGCGCTGATGAACGACAGCCACTTCGGCCTGACCGCCTCGCTCTGGACGGCCGATGTCGACCGCGCGATGGCAATCGGCGACCGGATCGAGACCGGAACCGTGTTCATGAACCGCGCAGATTACCTCGACCCCGGATTGTGCTGGACCGGCTGCAAGCAGACCGGGCGCGGCGGCGGGCTGTCGGTGATCGGCTATCACAACCTCACACGTCCGAAATCCTACCATCTGAAGAAAGTCACCCAATGAGCCTGACGGGAAACTGGTCTTACCCCACCGCCATCAAGTTCGGCGCCGGCCGCGTCTCGGAATTGCCCGGCGCCTGCGCGCAGGCGGGCATGACACGGCCTCTGCTGGTCACCGACCGGGGTCTGGCCGATCTGCCGATCACCTCGGCCACGCTCGACGTGCTGGAGCAGGCGGGGCTTGGCCGCGCGCTTTTTGCCGAGGTCGATCCGAACCCGAACGAGAAAAACCTCGCCGCCGGCGTAGCGGCCTATAATGACGGCGGCCACGACGGGGTGATCGCCTTTGGCGGGGGCTCGGGGCTGGATCTGGGCAAGATGGTGGCCTTCATGGCCGGCCAGACCCGGCCGCTGTGGGATTTCGAGGATATCGGCGACTGGTGGACCCGCGCCGACGCCGATGCCATCGCGCCCATCGTGGCGGTACCGACCACCGCCGGCACCGGCTCCGAGGTGGGGCGGGCCAGCGTCATCACCAATTCGGAGACCCACGAGAAGAAGATCATCTTTCACCCCAAGGTGCTGCCCTCGGTGGTGATCTGCGACCCGGAGCTGTCAATCGGCATGCCCGGCTTCATCACCGCCGGCACCGGGCTCGATGCCTTTGCCCACTGCGTCGAGGCCTACAGCAGCCCGCATTACCATCCGATGTCTCAGGGTATCGCGCTCGAGGGCATGCGGCTGGTCAAGGACTACTTGCCGCGCGCCTTCCAGAATGGTCAGGATCTCGAGGCACGGGCGCAGATGATGTCGGCGGCGATGATGGGGGCGACGGCCTTCCAGAAGGGGCTGGGCGCGATCCACGCCATGAGCCACCCGGTGGGCGCGCGGTTCAACACACACCACGGCACCACCAACGCGGTCTGCATGCCGGCGGTGCTCGATTTCAACGCCGAGGTGATCCGCGCCCGCTTTGACGCGGCGGCGGCCTACCTCGGGATCGACGGCGGCTTTGACGGCTTCCGCGAATTCGTGCAGGATCTGAACGACAGCCTGAACATCCCGCGCAAGCTCTCCGATCTGGGCGTCACCGAAGAGGCGATCCCGGCGCTGGTCAAGGGCGCGGTCACCGACCCCTCCTGCGGCGGCAACCCGATCGCGCTGACCGAAGAGAACCTGACGGCGCTGTTCAAGGCAGCGCTCTGACATGCGGTGCCCGGCGACAAAAAACCGGGCACAACCCTCTGAAACCAAAAAGGTTTCACAAGACTGATACCAAAGAGGCCCATAAGGCCCGCATCCCGCCCCGGTGCTGTCCGGGGCCCAATCGACAGAGGAGACGACCCATGACCAGAACCATCCTTCTGACTTCCACCCTGATTGCCGGGCTGGCCGGCGCGGCCCAGGCCGAAACCCTGCGGCTCTTGACCTGGGGCGGATATGCGCCCGATGACGTGGTGCAGATGTTCGAGGAACAGACCGGCCACACCGTCGAGGTGACCAAATCCAACAACGAGGAAATGATCGCCAAGCTGCGCGCCACCGGCGGCGGCGGCTTTGACCTGGCCCAGCCCAGCCAGGACCGGGTGATGGGCCCGCAGATGGAGTTCGGCATTTACAAGCCGATCGACATGTCCAAGATTGATCAGTCGCAGTTCATCGAGTCGATGCTGATGGCCACCATGGCCAATACCACCGTCGGCGATGACGTTTATGGCGTGCCGCATGTCTGGGGCACCTCCGGCCTGGTGATGAACACCGCCGAAGCCGGCGAGGTGGTCAAGGATTACACCGATCTCTGCGATCCGGCGGTCGCGGGCAAGGTGTCTTACCGGCTCAAGCGCCCGACGCTGATCGGCTTTGCCTTCGCCATGGGCGAGGATCCCTTTGCCGCCTATGGCGACGAGGCCAAGTACACCGAGATCATGGAAAAGGTCGAAGCCAAGCTGATCGAGTGCAAGGCCAATGTGAAAACCTATTGGGGTGGCGGCGACGAGCTGATGAACCTTGTGCGCTCGGGCGAGGTGACCGCCTCGATGGCTTGGGACACCGGCGGCTGGAAACTGAACGACGACAATGCCGACATCACCTTCGTGGCGCCTGCCTCCGGTGCCCTGGGCTGGATCGACACCTTCGTTCTGCCGGCGAAAGGGCAGGCTGACGAGGCCGCCTATGCCTGGATCAACTTTGTCATGCAGCCCGAGATCGCGGCCAGGATCACCGCGGCGGCGGGCAACTTCACCGCTTCGGCTGGCGCCGACGAATTTGCCGAGGATGCGTTGAAGGCCAAGTATCAGGCCAGCTTCCCGCAAGAGGCGATCGACAACATCAAGTGGTATCCGCCGGTTCCCGCCGGGCTGGAATCCATCGAGGGCGAAGTGCTGGACCGGGTTCAGGCCGCCAATTGATTTGAAACTGGCGGCACCCGGTCCTCGGGTGCCGCCACAAGACCGGACCCCGCAATGACCCCTGATCTCGCATGTGTCGATCTCGTGAAACGGTTCGACGAGACGACGGCCGTCGACAATGTCTCCTTCTCGGTGCCGCCGGGGAGCTTTTTCTCGATCCTCGGGCCGTCGGGCTGTGGCAAGACAACGATCATGCGGATGATCGCCGGCTTCCTCGATCCGACCTCGGGCGACATCAGGATCAAGGGCCGTTCGGTGCTTGACACCCCGCCCAACAAGCGGCCGGTGAACATGGTGTTCCAGCATCTGGCGCTGTTCCCGATGATGACCATCGCCGAGAACATCGGCTATGGCCTCCGGCGGCAGAAGATGCCGAAGGACCAGATCGCCCGCAAGGTCGACGCGGCGCTGGAGCGGATCGGCCTGCCGGGGATCGGCGCCCGCAAGGTCGACGAGCTGTCGGGCGGCCAGAAACAGCGCGTCGCCATCGCGCGCTGCATGGTGCTCGAGCCGGATGTGCTCTTGCTGGACGAGCCTCTGGGGGCGCTGGATCTGAAGCTGCGCGAGCACATGAAGGTCGAGCTGAAGGCGCTTCAGGCGGCGTTTGACACCACCTTCGTCTATATCACCCACGACCAGTCCGAGGCGCTGGTGATGTCCGACCAGATCGCGGTGATGAATGCCGGCCGGTTCGAACAGGTCGGCACCGGGCAGGACCTTTATTACCGCCCCGAAACGCCGTTTGTGGCGGGTTTCATCGGCGAGGCCAACCGCTGGAAGGGCCGCATCGAGCGGGCCGAGGGCGACGTGCTGCAACTGCGCACCGAGACCGGCCTTGCCATTCGTGCCACGACCGCCGGCGGGTTGGCCGCAGGCGACCGGGCAGAGATTTTCGTTCGCCCGGAATCGATCCGGCTGGCGGGCAGCGCCGGCGCGCTTTCGGATGTCGACAACCATTTGCAGGGCAGCGTGACCAGTATCCTGTTCAACGGCGCCGCCTCGCGCGTGCTGGTCGTGGACGAGGCTGGCGAGACGCTGGAAGTGACCCTGCCGCAATCGGGCGAATTCGCCAACCTGCAACGGGGCGACACGGTGCATATCGGCTGGGGGGCGGCGCAGGCCAGCTGTTTCGGGGGGCAGGGCTGATGCGTGCCCAATCCCGCATCGCGTTCATCCTGCTGCTGACCCCGCTGCTTCTCTGGCTCGGGCTGCTGATCCTGATTCCGCATATCGACATGGCTCTGATCTCGCTGCGCGAGCGCATCAGCTTTGGCGTCTACGAGACCAGCCTGCTGCAATACCAGAAGGCGCTGACCGAGCCGCTTTACCTGCGCACCTTCTGGCGCACCGCCGTCATGTCGGTGCTGGCGACGGCGATCACCCTGCTGATCGCCTTTCCGGTGGCCTATTACATCGCCAAGATGGCGCGCGGGCGCTTGCAGCAGGTGCTCTTCATGCTCTGCCTCATCCCGTTCTACGTCTCGGAGCTGGTGCGCACCTTCGGCTGGATGATCCTGCTGCGCGAGACCGGGCTGATCTCGAACCTGCTGCAATGGACGGGGCTGGCCGACCAGCCGGTCGAGATGCTCTATAACGATGCGGCGATGATGGTGGGGCTGGTCTATACCTCGATGCTCTTCATGGTGGTGCCTTTGGTGACCACGCTGGAAAGCCTCGACGACAGTGTGGTCGAGGCGGGCTATGATCTCGGCGGCAACGGACTGTCGGTCTTGCGCGAGATCATCATTCCCCATGCCATGCCGGGCATCGTCTCGGGCTGCATCGTGGTTTTCATGCTCAGCTTGGGCAACTACCTGACGCCCACCATGCTCGGTGGCAAGGACAGCCTGTGGTTCACCGAGATGATCTACAACCAGTTCATCGTGCGCTCGAACTGGGAGCTGGGCGCCGCCTTCGGCTTCATGTTGCTGGTGCTGTCCTCGGGGATCGTCTGGGGCATGCTGCGGCTGACAGGCCGGACCCTTCAAGAGACGATGGGATGACCGCATGATCCCCACCATTCCCCGCTCGCGCGCCTTCCGGCTGATCTATGGCAGCTATGTGCTGGCGTTCTTCCTTTATCTGGCACTGCCGCTGACGGTGGTTGCGGTCTTCGCCTTCAACGACAGCCAATTCCCCTCGCTGCCCTGGGAGGGCTTCACCTGGAACTGGTTCTTCGGCGAGGACCGCCCGCAGATCGGCGTGTTCCACGAACGCGGCATCCTGCGCGCGGTGGGCACCTCGGCCTTCGTGGCGCTCTGCGTGGCGGTGCTGTCGGTCAGCGTCGGCACCACCAACGCCTTTCTCTTCAACCGCTACGACTTTCGCGGCAAGGGGCTGCTTTATGTGCTGATGCTGCTGCCGCTGGTCATTCCGGGCATCGTGCTGGGGATCTCGATCCTGGTCTTTTCCTCGACGCTGGCCAATGGCATCTGGGATCTGGCGCAGATCGATATTCAGGCGTTGCGGCCCGGGTTGTTGCTGGTGATCCTGGGCCAGTTCTCCTTCATCACCACGATCGCCACGCTGGTGATCACCGCGCGGTTGCAGAAGTTCGACCGCACGCTGGAAGAGGCGGCACTGAACCTGGGCGCGACGCGGCTGGTGGCGGTGCGCACGATCACTCTTCCCTTTCTGATGCCGGCGATGATCGGCGCCGTGGTGGTGGCCTTTCTGATGAGCTTCGAGAATTTCAACACCACGCTGATGCTGGTGGGCTCGGATGCGCCGCTGACCATCGCCATGTTCGACCGGCTCAAGGAAGGCTCGACGCCGCTTCTGAATGCGGTCTCTCTGCTCCTGATGCTGGGCTCGTCGCTGCTGGCGCTGCTGGTGATCCTGTTTCAGCGGCGCTGAGCCGGCCCGTCCCTACCAGGGCCGGGCGCGCGGGGCGGACCGGTCTTCGGCTTCGGCCATCGCGTCGCGCAGCAGCGCCTTCATCCGCCGTCGCTGGCCGGCGTGCTCCGGGCGGTGATAGAGATTGTCGAGTTCGCCCGGATCCTCGGCCAGGTTGTAAAGCTCGCCGTCCCGCGTGGTGCCGCAGGCCGGTTCGCCATGCCAGACGATCAGCTTCCAGTCGCCGTGGCGCAGCATGGTAGTCATGATCAGCGGATCGGTGGCAAAGCCGGAATAGCGGTATTCGCAAAGCGCCCAGGACCGCCAATCCACCGCCTGCCCCCGCGCCAGCGGCAGCAGCGAGGCGCCTTGCCCTCCCGCGGCCGGCGCGCAGCCCGAAGCCGCCAGAAAGGTGGCGGGCAGATCGATCCATTGCACCAGCTCGGACACTTCGGCGCCCGGCGCGATCTCGCGCGGCCAGCGAGCGATCAGCGGCACGCGGGTCAGATCGTCGTAAAGCTGGGGGCCTTTCAGAAGCTGCTGGTGATTGCCCAGCATCTCGCCATGATCCGACGAAAAGACAACAAGC
Source organism: Marinovum sp. PR37 (assembly GCF_028807375.1). Classification (NCBI taxonomy): domain Bacteria; kingdom Pseudomonadati; phylum Pseudomonadota; class Alphaproteobacteria; order Rhodobacterales; family Roseobacteraceae; genus Marinovum; species Marinovum sp. PR37. Next base: position 169,503 of record NZ_JARAML010000007.1, read on the forward strand.
GTGTTCTCGGCCATGCCGGCAACTTCCAGCGCTGCCAGAATGCGTCCGACCTCATGATCGATCAGCGCAATCATCGCCCAGTATTGCGCGCGGATTTCCTTGATCTGCTCCGCGGTATACTCCTGAAACCCCGGCGCTGTTCCACTATAGCTCTTTTCGGAATATGCGCGGTGCGGCGCCGGTTTTTCGTCAAGCTCGCCGGGCTTGGTGGTGATCGGCGCAATGGCGTCGGCGTCGATCATGTCACGAAATTCCTGCGGCGCGCCAAAGGAATGATGCGGATCGAAGAAATTGGCCATCAGGAAGAACGGCGCATCCGCGCGCGGGTGTGAGATGAAATCTATCGCGCGTTCAGCAACCCAGTGCGAAAAATGCGCCTCTTTCGGCACATGATCGATCGGCGTGCCGGTGCGGGACTGGTTGCTGTATTCGGTGTCCTCGTTGGCACCCCGGTCGGGAAAGACCCGGGCGAAAATCGCGGGGTGGGTCTTGCGCAGCCAGCGGTGATAGTCGTTCTCCAGCGCCCGGTGATTGGGGCCATGCGCCCATTCGAAGACGCGGTAGCCATCGTCGCAGCGCGGCTCGGTCCGCCAGGTGTCGCAGGGGGCCAGATGCTGCTTGCCAATCATGCCGCAGTCATACCCGGCCTCGGAAAGGGTCTTGGTGAACATCCGCTGATCTTCGGGCAGCGGGACGCCATTGGCATACAGCCCGTGATTGGCGACATATTTCCCGGTGAAGAGCGACGCACGTGACGGGCTGCACACCGGGTTCTGGACGTAGCAATTGCGAAACAGCGCGCCCTCGGCGGCCAGCGCGTCGAGGTTGGGGCTCACGGCCCAACCGGCGCCGGTGCAACCGAGGCTGTCGCCGCGCTGCTGATCGGTGCAGATGAATAGGATGTTGGGGCGGGTATCGGGCATCCGGGGCGCTTTCAGAATTTTGCGATGCGGGGCTCGGTGCGATCTTCGAGTGCGACGCGGGCGTCGATCATTCGGTCGACCATCTGCTCGAGCCGGTCCTGATGCGCCGGGTCGGCGGCCAGGTTGCTGGCCTCGCCCGGGTCTTCGGTCAGGTCGAACAGGCTGTCATGCGCCGCGCGGCCATTGGCGCCATGGGTCACCACCAGCTTCCACCGGTCCATGCAAAGCGCGGTCTGCCAGCGGTGATCTGGGCTGCATAGCCGCGACAGGGCCCAATCCCGCGGCGTTCCGTCCAGCAGCGAACGGCCCTGAATGCGGCGCGGAGGCGGCATATCGGCCAAGGCATAAAGCGTTGGCGCCACGTCAATGGTCGAGACCATAGCTTCGGTGCGGCGCGAGGCGCGACCGGGCATACGGATCATCAGCGGCACATGCAGTGCGCTGTCCTGCATCGGACCGCGAGACGTGGCAAGCGCGCCGCGCGCAGCGGTCACGACAACGGCGGTGCGCTCTGCCAGCCCGGTGCTGTCCAACCTTTCAAGCATTGCCGCCAAGGCGGCATCGGCCTGGCGCATTGCGCCGGCATCGACGGTCTCGCAGGGAATATGCGGATTCGGCGCGCCACCCTGGGTCTCGCCCACCACCAGGCCCGCGACCCCGAAGAAATTCGCCCCGCCCGCGGGCTGCGAGAGCTGTGCGCACACTCGCGCGCCAACCCAGCTGTTGAATCCGAGCGCCTCGGGCAGCGCCGCCAGAGCATGGCGCTGCCGATCGGAGATTTCGGTCGCGTCAGGATCGGGCTGGGCCGGGAAAATCTCTTGATAGGCCTCTGGCGCCCGTGCCTCGAGCCAGGCCAGATAGGCGTTCTGGCGCGAGCGGTGCAACGGCCCGTGCGCCCAATCGAATTGCGCATATTCGAAGGGCCGGGCATGTTCCGTCGTCCAATGCGAGGCGCCGGCAAGCTGGCGCCGTCCGACAAGCCAGGTGCGCATGCCGCCATCGGCCATCCGCTGCGCCACCGTGGTTTCGCGCCCGGGCAGGGCGACGCCCTCGGTCCAGACCCCATGTGCCGCCATGTCGAGCCCGGTGAATAGGCTGGCGCGTGCCGGGCCGGCCTCGGGTGAGGGGGCATAGGCGCGGGCGAAATGCAGGCTGCTGTCGCGAAAGGCCGACAGCGTCGGCAGGCCGGCGCAGGCGGTTTCGCTCAGGCTGTCGAAGACAATCCACAGGATGTTGTGCCGGGTCGGGCAGGTCACGGGTGCACTCCTTGTTCACTCGGGGCGGGCGACGAGGCCGGAGGCGCATGGCGTTGCCCCCGGCCGGTAAAGGGTCAGCTGACGCGTAGACCCTCCGCATCGAAGCGGTGCATGCTGGCCTCTTGCGGAGTGACAAAGACGCGGTCGCGGTAATTGAGCCGCACCTTGCCCGGCGCGCGCACAGTCATCGTTTCGGGCACGCCATCAACATCGACGCGGATGAAGGTGTCGCTGCCAAGATGCTCCGAAACGCCCACCGTGCCCTGCCAGAGTCCTTGGTCGGGCGACAGGGTGACATGCTCGGGCCGGACTCCCAGCGCCGCGGCGCCCTGGGTGCTGGCCGCTTCGCCCTCGATGATGTTCATCATCGGCGAGCCGATGAATTTGGCCACAAAGAGGTTGCGCGGGTTGTCATAGAGCTCGAGCGGCGAGCCGACCTGTTCGATCCGGCCCTTGTTGAGCACCACGATCTTGTCGGCCATGGTCATCGCCTCGACCTGATCGTGGGTGACATAGATCATCGTGGTGTCGAGCCGCTTGTGCAGTTCCGAGATCTCGAGCCGCATCCCCACCCGCAGTGCCGCATCGAGGTTCGACAACGGCTCATCGAACAGGAAGGCCGAAGGCTCGCGCACGATGGCCCGGCCGATGGCGACGCGCTGGCGCTGGCCGCCCGACAGCTGACCGGGCTTGCGGTCGAGATAGTCGGTCAGGTTCAGCACCCGGGCGGCATTGTCGATCCGCCGCGCCTGTTCGGCCTTGTCGAGACCGGCCATGCGCATCGGAAAGGCGATATTCTGCGCCACGCTGAGATGCGGATAAAGCGCGTAGGACTGGAACACCATGGCCAGCCCGCGCTTGCCCGGCGGCAGGTCGGTGGCATCCTTGCCGTCGATCTCGATGGCGCCCGAAGTGGTGTTCTCGAGCCCGGCGATCAGCCGCAGAAGGGTGGATTTCCCGCAGCCTGACGGGCCGACAAAAACGACAAATTCGCCATCATCGATTTCGAGGTTGAGCGGCGGAATGACGGTCATCTCGCCAAAGTCCTTGCGCACGTCTTTCAGGTGAATGCGGCCCATATCAGCGGCTCCCTTCCCGGTGTTGTCCGCGCGCCATATGAAGCGGCGGAGACATCATTGATTGCGCGCCACGCACGCAGGCTTCGATAAAACCCTGAGATTTAAGGGCGCTATCGGAACGCCAGAGCAGGATCTCGTGGATCAGCCGGTCGCGGGTCGCCCGGTGTTCGGGCGCATCCCACAGGTTGACCTGTTCCCTCGGATCGGCGTCGAGATCGAACAGCATACCTTCGTCGGCGTCGACGAAATGCACCAGCTTCATCCGGCCCTCGAGCACCATGGTCATCATGCGGGTGCCGCTGAGCAGCGCGTCGTTGGAGTGTTCGGCAAACACCCGATTGCGTCCTGGTGCAGGTTCCTTGCCGAAATAGGGGATTAGGGAGGATGCCTCCATCCAGCCTGGAACCTGCACGCCGGCCCAGTCCAGAATGGTCGGGCCGAAATCAAACAGCGAAACATTGTCAGTGACCCGCCTGCCGGCAGGGATGCCCGGCCCGGCAACCAGCGCGGGGACCCGAACGGTGGATTGGTACATGTTCCATTTCTGCGAATGGCCATGATCGCCAAGCGCGTCACCGTGATCCGACGTGAAGACGATGATCGTGTCGTCCAGCACGCCCCGCGCCTCCAGAGTCTCGATGATCTCGCCCACTTGGGTGTCGATCATGGTGACATTGGCGTAATAATGCGCGCGCTGACGGCGGGATTGCTCGGGGCTAGGGTCGGGCAGGTGAACCACGCCGTCCGCATCCTCGCCCAGCATGAAATCGCGCAGGCCCTGCATGGCTTTCGGTTGTGCCTCGGGGTCGGGCGGGATGACCTCGGGCAGGTCGCGGTTCTCGTACATGTCGAGGTAGCCCTGTGTGGGATCGTAGGGCGGATGCGGACCGGGAAGGCCCACTTGCAGGAAGAAGGGGCCCTCGCCGGTGTAGCGGTCGAGCCACCATTTGGCCATTTGGCCGGTAAAGACATCCGGGTGCAGGCATTCGTCCAATTGCCAGGCCCAGGCGCCCAGCTTGTCGCCATAGCCGTTGTCGCGCCGCTTGGTAACGCGCGAGGGTTTCTCCAGCCCGCGCAGAAAAAACGCCTTGTCCCAATTGTCGAGGTAGAACGGCAGGTTGGGATGGTCGCGATCCTTGTTCTCGGTGACGTGGCGCTCGTGAAAGCCGAAAGCGCCTTCGACCGGCATGGTATGCATCTTGCCCACGTTCACCGTGCGATAGCCCGCCTCGGCCAGATCCTTGACCCAGCAATATTGCCAGGGCTCGTCATTGCGGAACACGCCGTTGGTATGCGGATAGGTGCCGGTGAAGAGCGAGGCCCGCGACGGCGCGCAGGAAGGCGAGGTAATGTACATGTTCTCAAACGCCGTACCGCGTTTGACAAGCCGGTCCAGGTTGGGGGTGATCATGTGGTCGAAGCCCAGCGCCGCGATGGTGTCGTAGCGCTGCTGGTCGGTGATGATGAAGACGATATTGGGTCTCTTGGTCATGCTCAGCCCTTCACCGCGCCCGAGAGCGACTGGACGATATAGCGATTGGCAATTGCCATCAGTGGCAGGATCGGCAGGGTCAGCGCGATGCTGGCCACGGCGATCGAGGCCCAGTCGACAGAGTCGAAGGAGATGAAGTTCATCACCGCCACCGGCGCCGTCGTGGTGTCGGAGCGGGTGATGATCAGCGAATAGAAGAAGTCGTTCCAGGCCACCAGGAAGGCCAGGATCGCCGCCGCCACAGCCCCGGGCCGTGCGGCGGGCAGGGCGATCAGCAGAAAGGCCTTGGTCAGCGAGGCATCATCCATGATCGCCGCTTCGATCAGCTCGTCCGGCACCTGCGAAAAGGAATTCCACATCGACCATGTGACAAGCGGCAGGGTCAGGGTCATATAGGCAAAGACCAGCCCGGCGTAGGTGTCGATCAGCCCTGCGTTGACATAAAGCAGGAACAGCGGGATCACAAAGCCCACCGGCGGCGCCATGCGCAGCAGGAGCAGGATCCAGGACGCGATGAATTTGCCCGAGACCCGGCTCTTGGCCAGGGCAAACCCGGCCGGCACGCCCACCAGCATCGCAAAGACGGTGGAGAGGCCCGCGGTGATGAAGGAGTTCATCAGCGCCTTGGGGAAATCAGACCGGGTGATGTTGAAGAAGTTGTCGAAGGTGAGCTTCAGCGGGCTTTCCCAGATCGGCTCGAATACCGCGTCGGGGGCGCGAAAGGCCAGCAGCAGCGCCCAGAGCGTGGGCAGCGCCGCAAAGGTCACCAGCAGCAGCATCACGGTGGTTCCTATGGCCTTTTTGATGCGGAATTCAGGGCTGTTGTCGATCATTGCGAAACCCTCTGGTTGAGACGTGCGACGTAGAAGCTGATCAGCGCCGCCATCAGGAACAAAAGCACCGCGATTGCCGCGCCATAAGCGACGTTCGAGTTCTGGAAGGTCTGCACATAGGCATAGAAGTTGGTGGCCTGTGTCGACCGGCCCGGCCCGCCCTTGGTGATAACGAAGATCATCGGAAAATGCTTGAGCGAGTCGATGAAGCGGAACAGCGTGACCATCAGCAGTGCCGGCATCAGCAGCGGCAGGGTGATGAAGATGAAGGTCTTGACCCGAGAAGCCCCGTCGATCGCGGCGGCCTCGTCGAGATCCGTCGAGATGCCCTGAAGCGCGGCCAGGATGATCAGCATGGCGAAGGGAAAGTTGGTCCAGGTGTCGGCCACGATGATCGCGAACATGGCGCCGTTCTGGGTGGTCAGAAAGGTCGGCACGGTGAAGCCGAAGAGATCGAAGAAGGCGTTGATCGGCGACAAGGTGGGGGTGAAGAGCGACAGCCAGATCAGCGCCACGGCGACATGCGGTACGGCGTAGGGCACCAGAAAAAGCACCCGGCCCAGCCGCCACTTGCCGACGATCTTTTGCAGGCCGACGGCTACGGCGGTGCCGATGACGACCTGCGCGGCGACGCCGAAGATCGACAGGACAGACATCACGTAGATCGAATTGACCAGCCGCTGATCGCTGAGCAGGCGGGCGAAGTTGTGAAAGCCGAACTCGCCTTTGGAGCCGCGGATCAGGTGGTAGTCGCTGAACGACAGCGCCAGCATGCCGGCCAGCGGCACGATGGCAAAGATCGCAACAGCGAGGATCGCGGGGATGATCATCCGGCGATAGCCGCGTTCCAGCTCGTAGGTGGCGCCGCGCCTTTTTGAGGTGGCCTGTGTCATGGAGCGCTTTCTTGCGAGAGAGCGACCGGCGGGATGATCCCGCCGGTCCGGAGCCTGAAGGATCGTCATTGGCCCAGGATGTCCTTCATTTCCTGTTCCGCCGCCGCCAGCGCATCCTCGGGCGACATAAGCCCGTTGACCGCGGCGTTGATGTTTTCACCGATGGCGGCCCCCAGCGACGGCCAATCGGGCAGTAGCGGGCGGTAATGGCCGATGGCAAGGTTCAGCGCCTCGCCCTGCATGCGCAGGAAATCGGGGTGAACGGCGTCGTATTTCGCGATCACTTCGGCGTTCTGCGCGACCGAACCGGTGGTGAAGTTCGAAAACGGCTCGGCCAGCGCGATCTTGGTCATCGTCTCGGGGCTGACCGCCCATTCGATGAACCGGGCCGAGGCTTCGGGGTTTTCGGCCGAGCTCGGGATGGCGAGGCCATGCACCGCAATGGCGGGCGATCGGCCGGCCGGGCCACCCGGCGGCAGGGCGATGCCAGTGACATCGGCGAACTTGCTCTTATCCGGGTCGACGATCTGGGTGACGACGCCGGTGCCCTCGACGGTAAAAACCACCTGGCCGTTCTGCGCCGCCGCATTGACCTCGGCAAAATTGAAATTGCCGGCCCCCTGCGGGGCGTAGTCGTTGATCAACTCGATATAGACCTTGAGGGCCTCCAGGGTCTCGGGCGAATTGATAGCCGGTGTCAGGTCGCCGCCGGTGTAATCGGCAAAGAACTTGCCGCCATAGGCGCGCATGATCATCGGAAAGATAAACATGTTGAAGCCTTGGCCGGGCACCGCGCGCAGCGCGATGGCCGCGCGGTCGTCATTGGTGACCTGCGGCGCGATCTCCAGCATTTCGGCCCAGGTCTCGGGCACGCCGACGCCCGCCGCTTCCAGCACGTCCTGGCGATAGGTCATCAGCCCGGTGGCCGCCATGAAGGGCACCGCATATTGCTCGCCATTGATCTTGTAGGCGTCGAGCGGGCCTTTCAGGATGTCGTCCTTGACCGCCATGGCGGCGACTTCGGCGGTGATCGGCTTGAGCCAGTTGGCCGCAACCCAGCGTTGCACCTGGATGACCGGCGCATGAACAACGTCGATATCGCCGGTGCCGCCGGTAAAGGACAGGGTGATGCGGTTCTCGAAGACGTCCTGGCCGATCACGTCGATATTGGCCTTGATGCCGGTCTCGGCCTCGAAATCGTCGGCCAGTTTGCGCAGCCCGTTGGTGTAGGGCATGCCGAACATGACGACATTGATCTCTTCGGCGTCTGCCGCAGTGGGCGCAAAGGGGGCGGCCATAGCGAAACTGGCCACCAAAGCTGTTGTGCAAAGGTGTTTCATGTGTCCTCCCAAAGGGTCAGTTGCACCGCCTCCGTTATCCTCCTCGGAGCGGCATGGATTGATGTTTCGGCCGCAACCGGTTCGCGGCGCTCTCGGCCGAGACCAGCTCGGCCAACTCGTCCCGCGCCTCGAGCAGCGCGGCGCGATAGGTGTCTTCGTCCCCATTGGCGCGCTCGGCCGGTTCGGCCAGCGCGAGCAGATGCAGAAAAGTGCCCTCGGGATCCTCGATCACTGTGGCAAAGCGGCGGATGCCGACGTGGTTGCCGACTTGATCGGCGGCAAAGGCGTCATTGCGCATGTCTTCGAGCGCCTGCCGCACCGTCGCCACTTGGAGCCAGGACGTGGCCTGGCCGGGCGTGTACTGGGTCTCGAAGAAGCCGTCGGTATAAAAACGCGCCTCGACTTCGTCCCAGTCGAGCCGGCTGAGATAGAGTTTGGAGAGCACGTCAAGCTCGTAAAGCGACCGGCGGAAGCCGACGTTGGCACGGATCATCACCTCGGGATCGGGGTGGTCGGTCTTGGAATGCCAGAGCAGCTCGTGCCCGGCGACCACCACGACCTCGGCCGAGACGCCAAGCTTTTCCGAAAGCGCGCGCATCGTTTCGTCGAGCTTGGCAAGGTAGGTCTCCGACATCGGCACGTTGCGGTCGAGCCGAAAGTTGCGGACGCAGAACTTTTCACTGGTCCGGAACAGATAGCCCCAATCCGACAGCGACTTGATGATCCGATTGAGCGTCGCCGGCGACAGCCCGCAGTCGCGGGCGATGTCGACCTGCTTCAAAGGTCCCGGACCCGCAGCCATGATGTACTCCAGTACTTGCAAGGTTCGTTCAGTCGGATTCATCTCGTTATTTCCTATTTGGAATTCTGTATTCCAATAATGAAATTTATATGACTTATGACGAATCCTGCTCCTGTTGTCAATCCTCGTCCGGCCGGAACAGGATGCGGCGGCAGCGGCCCACGCGAAAAAAAGCCCCCCCATCGGCCATTCGATGCGGGGGCTCTTGAGGTCAAAGCCGCGGACGCGGGCCCTTTCGGTCAGTCGCGAAGGGCGACACCGGTGTCGGCATCAAAGACGTGCAATTGTGCTGCCGTCAGCGCGATGGCCACCCGATCGCCCTGCACCGGGTGATCGGTGCCGCCGACCCGCGCCAGAAGCCGCGCCTTGCCCACACCGAGGCTGAGCAGCGCATCGGCACCCAGCAGCTCGTCAAGCAGAACTTCGGCCTGATAGTCCAGATCGCCCTGCGGCTGGCCGCCGGCGGTCACGGCGATATGTTCCGGCCGCACGCCGAGCCTGACCTGTCGACGGGCGCCGGCATCGACCGGCAGGGACGGCAGGACGAGGCTGCCGCATTCGGTGATCCAGCGCCCGGTGTCGTCGCGCATCAGATCGAGGAAGTTCATTGCCGGGCTGCCGATGAAGCCGGCGACGAATTCATCCGCCGGGCGATCATAGACCTCGCGCGGGGTGCCGACCTGTGCCACCACGCCGCCGTTCATGATGACGATCCGGTCGGCCAGGGTCATCGCCTCCACCTGGTCGTGGGTGACATAAACCGAGGTCGCGCCCAGGCGGTCGTGCAGCTCCTGCAATTCCATCCGCATCTTGACGCGCAGCTTGGCATCGAGGTTCGACAGCGGCTCGTCGAACAGGAAGACATCGGGTGTGCGCACGATGGCGCGGCCGATGGCCACCCGCTGGCGCTGGCCACCCGAAAGCGCGGCGGGCTTGCGGTGCAGGTAGTCGGTCAGGCCCAGAAGCTCGGCGGTGCGGCCCACGCGGTCCTGAATCTCGGCCGCCGGCACCTTTTGCAGCTTCAGCGCCATGGCCATGTTGTCGAACACCGTCTTGTGCGGATAGAGCGCGTAGTTCTGGAACACCATCGCCACGCCGCGATCCTTGGGATCGACATCGTTCATCCGCGTGCCGCCGATCATCAGATCGCCCTTCGTAATGCTTTCCAGCCCGGCGATCATCCTTAGCGTCGTGGATTTGCCGCAGCCCGAGGGCCCCAGCAGGACCAGGAACTCTCCCTCGCGGATTGTCAGGTCGAATTGTTGCACGGCCTCGACGCTGCCATAGGATTTGCCGATACGGTCCAGTTTCACTTCGGTCATTGTCAGGGTCTCACTTGCCTGCGCCAGCGGTCAGCCCGCCGACGATCTGTTTCTGGAAGATGGCGGTGATGATCAGGATCGGCACGATGGCGATCACCGTCGCGGTCGAGATCGTCTCCCACGGAAAGGCGTATTCGCCGGGGTAGAGCGAGATGCCCACCGGCGCGGTGCGCATCGCGTTCTGGGTCATCAGCACCAGCGCCAGCGGAAATTCGTTCCACGAGAAGATGAAGACGATCAGCCCGGTCGCCACGAAGCCGGGCCAGGACAGCGGGATCACGATCGACCAGAAGATGCGGAAGAAGCCCATGCCGTCCATCCGCGCGGCCTCTTCGATTTCGGGCGGCAGCGTGGCGAAATAGCTGGCCAGCATCCAGACTGTGAAGGGCAGGAACAACCCGGTGTGGGCGATGATCAGCCCGGTGTAGGTGTTGAGCAGCCCGAGGTTCAGGAAGGTCTGGAACAGCGACGGCAGCAGCGACACCGGTGGGAACATCGACACCGCGAGGATGAAGACCATCAGCACACCCGCGCGCCGCATCCCCAGCCGCGACAGCGCATAGCCCGCCATGCCGCCGAAGCTCAGCGCCACCACGGTGCAGCCGAGCGCCACGATGAAGGAGTTCAGCACGTAGAGCAGAAGCTCCGGCGAATTGGTGAAGATGTTGATGTAGTTCTTGAGCGTGAAGGGATCGGGCAGGTACTGCGGCGGCCAGGCATAGATGCCCTCGGTCGTTTTCAACGAGGTCAGCACCAGCCAGATGATCGGCAGGAAGGAGATCACCACCGACAGGATCACCAGCGCATAGAGGCCGAAACGGGGACGTTTGGTCATGGCGTCAGTCCTTGTTCCGCAGGGTGAGGATGTAGAGCAGGCTCATGGCGAAGATCACCAGAAACTGCACCACGACGATGGCGGCGCCGTAGTTGAACTCGATGAAGTCGAAGATCACCTTGTAGGCGTAAAGCGACAGGCTCTCGGTGGCGGTCACCGGGCCGCCGTCGGTCAGGTTGAAGGGCAGTTCAAACGTCCGCAGGGCATCCATCGACCGCACGATCAGCGCCACCAGGATCGGCCCTTTCAACAGCGGCAGGGTGATCTCGCGGAACTCCTGCCAGCGGGTCATGCCATCCATGCGGCCCGCTTCATAAAGCTCGCGCGGGATCGATTGCAGCCCGGCGAGGATGATCAGCGCCATGAAACTGGAGGTTTTCCAGACCGCGACGACAACCATCGACCCCATGGCCAGGGTCTCGTCGCCCAGCCAGTTGATCGGCCGATCCACGATCCCGCTTTGCAGGGCGGCGGCATTGAACAACCCGTAATCGGTGTTGTACATCCAGCGCCACATCAGCGTGTTCAGCGCCGTGGGCAGCGCCCAGGGAAACAGCACCGCCAGCCGGGCGATGCCCTTGAAGCGGAAATGTTCGTTCAGCAGCACCGCCAGCCCGATGCCCATCGCCAGCTCCAGCGGGATCGACAGACCGGTGAACACCAGCGTCACCCAAAGCGAATTCCAGAACCGTTCGTTGCCGGCCAGGGTGGCGTAATGCTTGAGGCCGACGAAGCTGTAGGGTTCTGACCCGTCGATACTGGACTGGCCAAAGCTCAGAACGATGGATTGCAGGATCGGATAGACGAGGATCGCAATGATCACGGCCATCGTCGGGGTGATAAAGGCCATGCCCGTCAGGTGCCTGCGCCTGTCGAGCGGGGAAGTCATGTTTGTCATGGGTCCACCGTGGGGGGTGTCAAAGGTCTGCCCGGCGACGGGACGCCGCCGGGAGAGGAGGTGCCGGGAATGTCCGGCTCTTACTCGGACAGAAGCGCGTCAAGCTGCGCCTGCGCGTCGTTCAGCGCCTCTTCCACCGTTTTCTGCCGGTGCAGGGCATTGGTGATCTCGAGCTGCATGATCTCCGACACGCGGGGATACTTGCTGCCCGATCCGGCAGAGGGGCGCACCACGCCGTAATCGTAGTTCTTGCCGAATTTCGCCAGCACCGCGTTGCCCTTCATCGCGTCGTTGTCATAGATGCCGGGGATGGTCGGGGCGCGGTTGTCTTCGACCGCGGCGGTCAGCTGTTGCTCCTGGGCGGTGAAATGCGCCAGGAAGTCCGCTGCGGCCTCTTTGTTGTCCGAGTTCGGATTGATGCCCAGGAACCAGCCACCCATGGTGGTGGAATTGGCATCCTCGTGGCCCTCGAAATAGGGCACGCGGGTGAAGTCGAACTTGCCGGCGACGGGACTGTTGTCGGCGCTCAGCGGCGCGTGCACGAAATCCTGCACCATGAGGAAGGCGGCGCGGCCCTGCTGGAACAGGGTGCGGGCGTCGTCGGGGCGGGCGTTGAGGATCGAATCCGGGGTGATCCGGTGTTCGTGCAGCAGATCGACCATGAATTGCGTCGCCTCGATATTGGCGGGCGAATTCACCGCGACATTGCCCTCGGCATCATAGAAGCCGCCGCCATTGCCATTGGCAAAGGCCAGCCAGTTCATGAACAGACCTTCGATCTTGGCCCACATCGAGACAAAACCGTAAAGCTGCGGATTGCCTTCGCCCTCGGTGATGGTCTGCGAGGCGGCCAGCACCTCTTCCCAGGTCTGCGGCACGTCGAGGCCGTATTTTTCCAGCAGGTCGGTGCGATAGAAGAAATGGATGCCATCGGCGTAAAGCGGCAGCGCATGCACCTCGCCATCGACGGTCGAGGCCGCCAGCAGCGAGGGGTTGAAGGCGTCGATAGTGGCCTCGTCGAGCAACCCGTTCAGCGGCTCGAGCCAGCCACGCTGAGCAAATTCGCCGGCCCAGATCACATCCACCGCATAGATATCCGGTGTCGGGCTCTTGGCGGTCAGGCCGGTGACATAAAGCTTGCGGGTCTCGCCCGGCACGTCGGACACCTTGTTCCATTCGATGCTGACATCGGGGTTTTCCGCCGCGTAGCGTTCGATATTGCGCTCGACCGCCGGTCCGTAGCCGCGCGATCCGATGGATAGCACAAGCTCCTGTGCAAAGCCGGGCAGCGCGGTCAGGGCCGCTGCGGTGGCCAAGGCTGATATGGTGAATTTCATGGTGTCCTCCCTATGATTGACTTGCGTCTCAGCCGGTTCTGGCCGGATCCGAGAACGCGCTTTCGATTGCGGATTTCCGGGCCATCAGATGGCCGCGCACATTGGCGACATGCTGCGCCTCGTCACGCACCGGTGTCGCCGCTTCGGCGACGGTCAGCAGGCAGACCATGCCGCCGCCCGGCCCGTGGATGGCAACGCAGTAGCGGCGGATGCCCTTGGCGTTGCCCATCATGTCGTATTGCATCTCTGCCGGATCGACGGCGGCGATCATCGCGCGCGCCTCGGCCCAGTCCAGCGACCGCCGGTCCACCCCGGCGGTATAGAACGCGCCGGTGTCCCAGGATTTTTCCAGCGTCTCGACCGGCCGATGCGCCAGCGCCAGCCGCGAGATGGAATCGAGTTCATAGGCGCCGCGCATGAAGCCCGGAAAGGCCCGCAGGCGGATGGCCTGATCGGGGTGCTGCTGCACGATATGCCACAGCATGTTGTGGCCGCTCAGCACCACGACCTCGGCCGCAACGGTCAGCCGGTCGCTCAGAAGCGCGCAGGCATCGGCCAGCATTTCCGGCTCGAGCCCGGGGCAATGCAACCGTCGCTGAAAGCTGAAATTGGCCATGATCTTGCGGCTGGCGCTGCGGTGCACAAGGCCCAGCTCCTGCAATTCGGTGATGATTCGATACCCCGTCGAGGCCGGCAACCCCGAGCGTTCGACGACCTCTTGCGCGCTTAAACCATCGGCTTCGGGGCCGGTCAGGGCCTCCAGGATCGCGATCACTCTGCTTGATGTTCCGGACATTCTTGATTCCTATATCTGGGTTTGTTATTACCACATTTGAGAAAACGGTCAACAGTTGACCTGAAAGACGCTTAGGGACGGAGCCACACGTGAGACCGAATATCCTTTTTATCATGTCCGACGATCATGCCTCCAAGGCGATTTCCGCTTATGGCCACGGCATCAACCAGACCCCCGGCATCGACCGAATCGCCAATGAGGGGATGCGGCTGGATCATTGCTACGTGACCAATTCGATCTGCACGCCGTCGCGCGCGGCGATCCTGACCGGCACCTACAACCACGTGAACGGCGTCACCACGCTCGACACCCATATCGACAACCGCTGGCCGAACGTGGCCAAACATCTGGCGCAATCGGGGTATCAGACCGCGATGGTGGGCAAATGGCATCTGGGCGAAGGCAAGCCGCATGAACCCACCGGCTTCGACTATTGGTCGGTGTTGCCGGGCCAGGGCGATTATTTCGACCCGCTGATGATCGAAATGGGCGAGGAACGGACCGAGCCGGGCTATGTCACCGATATCATTACCGACAAGAGCCTGAACTGGCTGAAAGAGCGCGACAGGGATCGGCCATTCTTCCTGATGTGCCATCACAAGGCCCCGCATCGCAATTTCGAACCCCATCCGCGCGACCGCGACATGTTCGACGGCCGGGATATCAAGGTGCCGGTCACCTATAATGATGATTATGTTAATCGCGCCCGTGCCGCCAAAGAGGCCCGGATGCGGGTGCGGATGGATCTGAAATACGCCGATCTCGGGCTGATCCAGCCCGAAGGCGGCGCCGAGGTGGGCGAACGCTGCACCCCCGGCGATGTCGACCGGCGTGTGCCGCATCCCGAAGATCCGCGCGGGCTGGTTCTGATCGACCGGCACAGTGGCGAGAACTTCACCTTCGAGACGGAAGAGGAGCTCGCCCTGTTCAAGTACCAGCGCTACATGAAACGCTATCTGGCGACGATCCACGCGGTCGATGAAAACGTGGCCCGCATGCTCGACTGGCTGGACGCAGAGGGTTTGGCCGAGAACACCATCGTCATCTATACCTCCGATCAGGGCTTCTTTCTTGGCGAACACGGCTGGTTCGACAAACGTTTCATGTACGAGGAGTCGCTGCAAATGCCCTTCCTCATCCGCTACCCGAAGGCCATCGCCCCCGGCAGCGTGGCCAAGGCGATCGCCACCAACGTCGATTTCGCCCCCACCTTCCTCGATTATGCCGGCCTGCCGGTGCCGAGCTATATGCAGGGCCGGTCGATGCGCCCGGTGCTGGAACGGGACGCGCCCGAGGATTGGCCCGACAGCGCCTATCACCGCTACTGGATGCACAAGGACGAACATCACAACGCCTGGGCGCATTACGGGCTGCGCAGCCATCGCTACAAGCTGATCTACTGGTACAATTCCGATCTCGGCCAGCCCGGCGCCCATGGCCCCGACGAGCCGCCGGAATGGGAGCTGTTCGATTGCGAGACCGACCCGCTGGAACTGGTCAACGTGGCGGATGATCCGGACTATGCCGATGTCTTCGACGAGATGCTGGCGCAGCTTGATGCCCGCATGGCCCAGATCGGCGATGTCCCCGAACATGACAGCAGCGCCGCGCGATCCGCGCGCAGGGCCGCCTGAATGACGGGCCCGGCGCCCCTGCCCGGCCTGCTGCGGCCGGCGCGGCATCGCCTGTCCGAGTTGGTGGGCGATCTGCGGCAACTGGCGTCGGTGCAGCGAATTGCCCTGCGCGACGGCCCCGACCGGGGCCTGCCGCTGCTGGCCTTTTCCACCGGCGGGGGCCTCGATTTCCAGATCAAGGAAAATGGCACGCTGGACATTCGCAGCCTGCACTTTCGTGGCCGTCCCGTCGGCTGGCAGCATCCGGCGGGCGAGCCGGGAAATCGCGAGCGCGCCTTGACCGGTTTCCTTGTGACCTGCGGGCTGGAAAACGTGCGCGCGCCGCGCGCCGGCCTGGCGCAACATGGCTCTCTGGCCATGTCACCGGTGCGTGTCACCGGCGTGGGCGAAGATTGGGCCGCCGCGCAACCGCAGCTTTTCGTCGAAGGCGAAATCATCCAGCCCCAACCCAATGGCGCCGTGTTCCGCCTGCACCGCCGGATCACCGCACCAATCGGCGCGGCCCGTCTGACGATCAGCGACCGGATCGAAAACATCTCGGCCACGGCGGCCGAGATGATGATCCTCTATCATCTCAATTTCGGCTTTCCCGTGGTGCAGCCGGGCTGCACGGTTGCTTTGGGTGCCCGCCGGATTGTCGAAATCGCGGACAGCGAGATCACCTCGGCACCCGGCGCACCAGAATGCCACCCGGTGGATCCGGCGGCGCAGGTCCGGTTGATCTGCCCGGCCGGCGCAGACTGGCCCGGGCTTGACATCAGGCTCGAATTCGACGGCGCCTCGCTGCCCTATCTGCAAACCTGGCGCGATGCCCGCGCCAGCCGAAATATCCTTGCACTCGAGCCGTGCAATTGCGCGCTTCTGGCCGATGGCACCAGCGGCCCCGGCCCGACCCTGCGGCCCGGCGCGCATTGGCATGGGCAGCTGTCCATGACCTTCGCCTGAAGGTCGCGGCCCTTTCCGCCAGCACCTGGAGCCGCGGAAAGGGCGCCGGGCTCAGAGATCCGCGGGCAGAAGCGCCTCCGGCATGTTCTGGTAACACACAGGTCGCAGGAAACGGCGGATCGACAGGGTGCCGACCGAGGTTGCGCCAAAGTTGGTCGAGGCCGGATACGGGCCGCCATGTACCATGGTATCGGCCACTTCGACACCGGTCGGGAAGCCGTTGACCAGCAACCGCCCGGCCTTGCGCTCCACGATGGGCATCAGCCGGCGCGCCGCTTCGGTGTCGCCGTCGTCCATGTGCAGTGTGACGGTCAGCTGCCCGTCGAGCCCTTTCGCCAGCGCCGCCATCTCGTCGGCGCCCTCGACCCGCACCACGAGGCCGAGCGGGCCAAAGACCTCTTCGCCAAGCGCGTGATCGCCGAGATAGACGCTGGCCTCGGCTTCGAAGAGATTGGGCAGCGCCCTGCGGCCCTCGCTGTCGGTGGTGAGCACCGGGCGCACCCCGTTCCGGCCGTCCAGCCGCGCCGTGCCGTCGCGATAGGCATGCGCAATGCCGTCGGTCAGCATGACCTGCGCCGGCGCGTCTTTCAGCGCCTCGGCCGCCGCCCGCACAAAGGCGTCGCCTTCGGCGCCCCGGGCCACCACGGCAATGCCGGGATTGGTGCAGAACTGGCCCGCGCCCATGAGCAGCGATGCCGCCCAGCCTTCGCCGATGGCCGCGCCCCGCGCCTTGACCGCCTCGGGCAGCAGGAACATCGGATTGACCGAGCCCAGCTCGCCGAAAAACGGGATCGGCTCGGGCCGTTGCGCGCAGAGATCGAAGAGCGCCCGCCCGCCGCCGAGCGACCCGGTAAAGCCCACCGCCTTGATCAGCGGATGCTGCACCAGCCGCTGGCCGACATCGCGTTTGCCGCCCTGGATGAAAGAAAAGACGCCCCGGGGCATGGCACATTTTTCCGCCGCCGCCTGCACCGCCTCGGCGACGATCTCGCCGGTGCCGGGATGGGCGGAATGACCCTTGACCACCACCGGACAGCCGGCCGCCAGCGCCGCCGCGGTGTCGCCGCCGGCGGTGGAGAACGCCAGCGGAAAGTTCGAGGCGCCAAAGACCGCGACCGGGCCGATCGGACGTTGCACCATGCGCAGATCGGGGCGCGGCAGCGGCTGCCGCTCCGGCAGGGCCGCGTCGTGGCGGCGGTCGAGGTAGTCGCCCTCCAGGATATGCGCGGCAAAGAGCCGGAGCTGGCCGGTGGTGCGGCCGCGTTCGCCGTTGAGCCGCGCTTCCGGCAGGCCGGTTTCCCGGCTGCCGATCTCGGTGATCGCCTCGGCGCGGGCCTCGATCTCGTCGGCGATGGCGTTGAGAAAGGCCGCCCGCTCGGCCCGCGTTGTCGCGCCGTAACGCCAGAAGGCCTCTTCCGCCGCCTCGCAGGCCTGATCGACCAGCGCCGGTGTGCCGCGGCTGAAGTCATGCGACGGGCCGTGTGCCGGGTCGGACGCAAAGGTCTGGTCCGAGCCGATCCATTCGCCAGCGATCAGGTGGTTTCCATGCGGGGCAAAGCTCATGCCGGGGTCTCCGTGTCTGGGTTGGGCGGCCGGGCGGTGCCGGCGTCCTGAAATACGTTTCTGATGTTTGTGACGGCCGAAGCCAGGTGACGGCGCAGCGCAATGGCGGTCGCCACCGGGTCGCGCTGCGACAGCGCCGCGATGATGGCGCGGTGCTCCGCCAGCGTCTGATCGCGCCCGGCGCGACGCTGCGAGGATTGAAAGCGCGCCCGCCAGAGGCGCGCATTGTATTTGCGGTGGGTGTCGATCAACGGCGCATTGCCGCTGGCTGCGACGATCGCCTCGTGCATCTGCATGTCGAGCTGAAAGGACTCGAGCGGCGAAAGCGTGCCCTCGCCCGCTTCCATCTGCTGTTGATACCCGGCCACCCGGGCGATCTCGGCGTCGGTGATCCGCGTGCAAGCCAGCTCGCCCGCCAGCGCCTCGAGCGCGCCCATCACCACCAGGTTCTGGGCGATTTCCTCGAACGGCGGATTGGCCACCTGCGGCCGCCGGGTGACCGAATATTCGATCAGCCCGTCCTGTTCGAGGATGGTCAGCGCGCGGGTCAGCGGCGTGCGGCTGATCCCGAGCGCCGAGGCCAGATCGCGTTCGGAGATCTGCGCACCGGCCGGCAGCTTCTCGAGCAGGATCAGCTCGCGCAGCTTGTCGGCCGCGACCTCGACCAGCGTGGCGCGCGGCCGCGCCAGCGTCAGCTCTCCTGTGTCCAGATCGGCGATCTCGGCCTTCCTGCTCATGTCATTTCCCCCAGCTCAGAACCACCGGCTCCAGCGGCCGGATCAGCCTGAGTAGGGACTCGCGCGTTTGCGGATGCAATGGCGGGATCGGGTGGCGGCAGAATTCCGAGCCGATCACCCCGCCTTCGACCATCGCCGCCTTGGCCGAACGAAAGCCGCATTGCCGGTTCTCGTGGTTCACCGCCGGCAGCACGCGGGCATAGGCGGCGGTGGCCGCGTCGAGATCGCCGGCGGCGAAATGGCCCAGCACCGGCTTGATCTGGTCGGGGATCATCGCGCTGGTCATCGCGCCGGTGGCCCCGGCCTCGAGATCGGCCAGCAGGGTGATCGCCTCTTCGCCATCAAACGGGCCCTCGATGGCATCGCCGCCCTCGGCGATCAGCGCGCGCAGCTTGGCGGCGGCCTGCGGACATTCGATCTTGAACAGCTTCACCATCTCGATCTCGCGTGCCATGCGCACCAAGAGCGGCACCGGCAGATCGACCCCCGAGAGCGGCGCATCCTGCACCATGATCGGCAGGCCGACTTCGCCGACCCGGGCGAATTGCTCGAAGGTCTGCGCCGCCGTGCCTTTCAGAAGCGCACCGTGATAGGGCGGCATCATCATCACCATGGCGGCGCCGTGATCCTTGGCATGGCGCGCGCGGTCCACGGCGATCTGCGTGGCGTAATGGCTGATTGTGACGATCACGGGCAGACGTCCGGCCATATGGGCCAGCGACACCTCGGTCAGCCGGCGGCGCTCTTCGTCCGAAATCAGGAATTGCTCGGAGAAATTGGCCAGGATGCAGATGCCGTCGCTGCCCTGATCGACCATGCAGTCGATCACGCGTTTCATGCCCTCGTAATCGACGCTGCCGTCCTCGTGAAAGGGCGTGGGCGCGACAGGCCAGATGCCGGAATAGACGCTCATTCGGTGATCTCGAAATTGTGGAGGTGTTTGTCGGTGATGGAGATGCCAAGGCCGGGGGTTTCATCATCGAGTTGCAGGAAGCCGTCTTCCGTCTCCGGGTCGCCCTCGAAGATGTAGTAAAACAGCTCGTTGCCGACCTCGACGTCGAAGACCGGAAAATATTCGCTGATCGGGCAGTTCGTGTTGGCCATGGTCAGGTGATAGTTGTGCATCTGCCCGGCATGCGGAACGACCGGGATCTGCGCCGCCTCGGCGATGGCGTTGATCTTTTGCGCGGCGGTGATGCCGCCGACCCGGTTGGTGTCATATTGCAGCACGCTGACGGCGCGGCGGTTGATCAACTCGGCGCAGCCGATGACCGAGAATTCATGTTCGCCGCCCGAAATCGGCACGATGCCCATGGCGTTCAGTTCGGCATAACCCGCCACATCGTCGGCAATCACTGGCTCCTCGAGCCAGCGCGGCTCGTATTTCGCCAGTTTCGGCAGCATCCGCTTGGCGTAATCGAGGTTCCAGCCCATGTAGCATTCGAGCATCAGGTCGCGGTCATAGCCGATCACCTCGCGCAGCGCCTCGACCCGTTTGAGGTTCTCGCGCATCCCCGCCATGCCGTCCTTGGGGCCATAGCCGAAGCGCGATTTGAAACCGGTATAGCCGTGTTTCATCGCCTCTTCCGCCTCGGCCTGCATGCTCTCGACCGGGCCGGCGTAGAGCTTGGAGTAATAGACCGGGATCTTCTCCTTGGTGCGGCCGCCGAGCAGCTTGAACACCGGCTTGCCCACCAGCTTGCCCATCAAATCCCAGATCGCGAT
The DNA here is from genome assembly GCF_028807375.1 of Marinovum sp. PR37. NCBI lineage: Bacteria > Pseudomonadati > Pseudomonadota > Alphaproteobacteria > Rhodobacterales > Roseobacteraceae > Marinovum > Marinovum sp. PR37. The sequence continues at coordinate 189,913 of NZ_JARAML010000007.1, forward strand.
GTCGATGGCAGAGATTGCCGTCATGCCCACGCCCTTGCGGCCCCAGGCGTGGCTGCGGCGGTACATCTTTTCCCAGAGATAGGCGTAATCGAACGGATCCTCGCCCAGAACCAGCGGCGCGAACCATTCGTCGATCGCCTGTTTCACCAGTTTCGGCGCCAGCGCCGCATTGCCGATGCCCACTGTGCCGTCTTCGGTCTCGATCTCGCAGGTCAGCCATTGGTGAAAGCGAAAGCTCTCCATGGCGTCGCCCTTGATCCACAGGGCATCGGACGCATTGGTGCAGAAATTGCCCGACGGCGGCACCGTCGGCCCGGTCCAGCTCCAGACGCGGGTGCGCACGGATTTGATCTTGGTCATCAAGGCCCCTCTCTTGCTCTCCTGCGCGGCGCCAGGCCCGCGCCGCGACTCGTGATGACATGGTCATAGCACGTAATCGGAATTTTGGAATGCCAAAATTCCGAAAAGCCAAAAACCTGTCCCCCGGCGCCGTAAATGCGCCGGGGGACAGGTCATGACTGCCGAAAGAGACTGACGGGAACCGGGGAGTTCAGGCCGCGTCGGCGGCCCCGCCGGCAAAGACCCGGGTGCGCTGCGCATCCGGGGTCAGCCAGACGGTATCGCCGGGCCGCACCGCCAGCCGTTCCGGCGTCAGCACGGTGATCGCCTGCCCGCCCTTGCGCACCAGAAGCTCGGTCGCGGCGCCGGTCGGCTCGACCACCACCACCTCGGCGCTGATCCGCCCGGCCGCGGCCTCAGACGCAATGGTGAAGGCCTCGGGCCGGATGCCCACGGTTGTCCGCCCGGGCGCGGCGGGCGTCGCCAGCCGCAGCGCCTCGCCATCGGCAAACCGCGCCAGGGTGGCCTCGCCGGCGCCCACCTCCAGTTCTAGCAGGTTCATCGTCGGCGAACCGAGGAAGGCGCCGACAAAGGCATTGGCCGGGTTGTCGTAAAGCTCGAGCGGCGTGCCGATCTGTTCGATCTCGCCATCGCGCAGCACGACGATGCGGTCTGCCAGGGTCATCGCCTCGACCTGATCGTGGGTTACATAGATCGTGGTGGTGCGGAGCTTCTGGTGCAGCTCCTTCAGCTCGGCCCGCATCTTGACCCGAAGCTTGGCGTCAAGATTGCTGAGCGGCTCGTCAAACAAGAAGACCTCGGGCTTGCGCACGATGGCACGGCCCATGGCGACGCGCTGCCGCTGGCCGCCCGACAATTGCCGGGGCAACCGGTCGAGGTATGGCCCCAGCCCGAGGATATCCGCCGCCCGGTCGACCTTGGAGCGCCGCTGCGCCTCTTCCTCGCCGGCCAGCCGCAGCGAGAACGACATGTTGTCGGCGCTGCTCATGTGCGGATAGAGCGCGTAGCTCTGAAACACCATCGAGATCCCCCGGTCGCGCGGCGGCACGTCGTTCATCGCCGCGCCGCCGATCTCGAGCGTTCCGGCGCTGATGCTCTCCAGCCCGGCGATCATCCGCAACAGCGTGGACTTGCCGCAGCCCGAGGGGCCGATCAGCACGACAAATTCGCCGTCCTCGATATCGAGAGAGACATCCTTGATGACGTCGACCTTGCCGTAACTCTTGGACAGGCCGTTCAACCAAACATGTGCCATGTCATTCCTCCTGATTGCCGGATGAAAAGGTGTAATGCAGCCGGGTCTGCCAGCTCTCGCCGGGGGCCAGCCAGGTGCCCGGTCCGCTGGTGCCGTCTGCCGCGCGGGCGCAGTTGCAGGGCTCGAGCGCCAGAACGTTGCGGCGCGGCCGGGCATCGCGCCAGATCTGAAAGAACGGCAGATCGCTTTCGATCCGCGCGCCGACGGCGGGCCAGTCGGCAGAGGCCGGCCGGGCGATCCAGGCGACACATCCGCCCGGCACCGGGTGGCAGGTGGTTTCCCGGTCCTCGGCCTGCACTTCCGCGCCATCTAGGTGCAGGGTGGTGTCCTCCGCCACCATCGGAAAGCCGAAATTGGTGTGGTAAAGCACGCGCATCTCGGCCCGCTCCGGCCCGATGTTCTCGACCCGGTCGATCAGCGTCAGCGCGGCCCCGCCCACCGGCGCCTCGATCCGGCGATGCAGCCGGAAACAGGCGCCGCCCATATGCGCCGTGGTCACCACACCTTCGGCAAAAAGCAGCGGATCGGGGCGATCCCAATCCTCGCCACAGGCCGTCACCCGCGCCGGTGTCAGCGGCAGGGTGCCATGCAGCGGCAGGCCGTCACGCGGTTGGCGGACGTTGTCCAGCCCGCAGGTCACCAGAAAGCCCGACAGGGCGCGCTGGATGCCGGTGCCGCCATCGGCCTGCGCATCATGCAGCCCCGGCGCGACGAAGCCCGCCGGATGCTGCCAGGCCAGCGGCATGCCGCGGAAACTCAGCGGGCCGATATCGAGACTGCGATCGGCCAGCAGCCAGAAGGCCAGCCCGCCACCGGTGTCGAAGCTCAGCGCCCGGACCCCGCGTTCCGCCCCGTCATCGAGCGTGATCCGGCGCACGGCGGCCAACTGGCGCAGGTCGGGCACCCTTTCGGCCCAGTCCCGCCTCATGCCGGCACGGCTTCGGGCAGAAGGTCGAGCCTCGCAAAAGCCTCTTCCGGCGCGTCCAGCCCGCGCATCAGATCGGCCATCTGGCCGGCCAGCCGCGCCTCGAGCGCCGGATCGTCAAGCGCCGCCGCCTGCCCCGGGTCGCGCTCCAGATCGAACAGCCGGGTCTCGCTCTCGATCAGGCAGCCGGGGCCATAGGCGTTCCACATCGCCGATTTCTCGCTTACCGGCACCCGCAGCAGCGGCATATCGCGGCTGAAGGGCATCGGGGGCGCAAGCTCGGCGCGGGTCAGCTCTTCGGGATGGAAGAAGTCAAAGATATGCGTCGGCATCAGGGTGTATTGATAAACTTCCTGCTCGGCCATGTCGGGCGGATAGCGGTGATAGCTGTGCCTTCCGTCGGTCAGATTCACCGCCCCGCCGAAATAGCCATAGATCAGCGCCTGATGGGCCGAGGGCTTGCCCGCCAGCATCGGCCGCAGCGAGGGCGCCACCATCTGCGGCGGGCGCGGGGTGTCAAAGAGATCGAGGATGGTGGCCGCCAGATCGGGCGTCTGGCTCAGGCCGTCGACTTGCGTGCCATCGGCCGCCGGATGGCCCGGGTCATGGACAAACATCGGGATCTGCGCGATCTCGCGATAAAGCGTCATGCGGTTCTTGGCCCAGAGATCATGCTCGCCCAACAGGAAGCCGTGATCGGTGGTGACGATCAGCGCCGTATCCTGCCAGAGCCCGTCGCGGTCGAAAGCGTCGAGTACCTGCCCAAGCAATTCGTCGCACATCGCCAGCGAGGCGTGATAGCTGGCGCGCAGCTCCGCCTGTTCTTCCAACGGCCGGTCGCTGTACCCGTATTCCGGCCAATCCAGCGCCGGGCCATCGGCGCGCGCCCCGACGATGTCGCGAAAGCGTTTCGGCGCAAAGAACGGCTCATGCGGGGCAAAGGTCTCGATCTGGAGAAACCAGTTGTCGGCCGCCTTGTTAGCCTCGATGAAGTCCACCCCGGCGGCAAAGGTCTGAAAGCTGGGATGGCCGGCCTCGTCCTCGATGAAATCGCGGTTGACGACGTTGTGGCGCTTGTAGCTGCGCGGCTTGCGCGACACCTGGGCCGGGTCAAAGCGCCGGTCAATCGCCGGCCAGTCCGGCGCCGCGACGCCTTTCCAGCGGTCGCCTTCCTGGCCGCGAAAGAATTCGTGACTATCATAGCGGTTGTGATAGGTGGCGCCGCCATCTTCCCAATAGTGGAAGTGATCGGTGACGAAATGGCTATAGACACCCTTGTCGCGGCTCAGCACCTCGGGGAAGGTCACGTCGAAAGGCTCGATCGGTCCCCAGCTGCGGTGCAGGAACGACATCCGGCCGGTCAAAAGATCCCGCCGCGCCGGCATGCAGGGCATCGAGCCGACATGATGGTTGTCGAACCGCGCACTGCGCGCCGCCAGCCGATCAAAGTTCGGCGTCGGCACCGTATCGCCGCCATAAGGCGAGAGCGCGTGGCGATTGAGCGAGTCGAAGAGGACAAGAACCGTTTTCATGACAAACCCTTATTTCACCGCGCCAGAGGTCAGGCCGCGGACAATGAACCGTTGTGCAAAGAGCAGAAGCAGGAAGGCCGGCAGGATCGACAGGGTCGAGGCCGCCGCCATTTCGGTAAAGGCGATGGTATTTTCCTGGGCATATTTGCCGATGCCAAGCGGCACCGTCGCGGTCTGTCGCTGGCTCAGCACCAGAACCACCGGGAATTCGTTCCAGCTGAAGATGAAGGTCAGGATGCCGGTCGCCGCCAGCCCCGGCCGCACGATGGGAAGCACCACATGCCAGAGGATCTGCGGCACCTTGGCGCCATCGATCTGCGCCGCCTCCACCAGCTCCTTGGGCACGTCGCGGACGAAGACGCCCATCATCCACAGCGCCATCGGCAGGTGCAGCGTGGTGTGAGCGAGGATGATGCCGGTGTAGCTGTTGTCGAGCCCGACCGAGCGGAACATGGTGAACCAGGCGCCCGCCAGGGTGATCGGCGGCACCATGTGAAAGATCACCGACCAGCCGAGCAGCGAATGCAGCACCCAAGCGGGCCATTGCAGGCGGTAGAGCGAAAAGGCCGCCAGCGTCGCGATTACCAGCACGAGGAAGGTGCTGATCAGGCCAATCACCATGGAGTTGGCGAAGTTGCGGGCGAAATCCGAGGTCTTGTCGAAGATCACGTCGAGAAAGCCGTCGAGGTTGGGGGTAAAGAGCACCTTGCCCATCAACAGGTCGATCTGGGTCTTGAAGGCGGCCGAGACGATCCAGAAGAAGGGAAAGAGCACCACCAGCGCAAAGCTCATCAGCACGAGGTGGCGGATCACGCTGACCTGGCGTTCCGATGCGGTGAAGCGGCGGCGGCGCGGCGCGGTCAGCGCGGTGTGGGTGTCGGTCGCATGGGTCATGCCTTGGCTCCTTTGCCGGCGGTGGCGCGGGTGGCGGCGATGATGCCGGCGGCGATGACCGCGATCACCGCAATCGACATGGCGGCGCCATAGCCGGTCTGATCCTCGGTGAAGAACCGGCGATAGATGGTAAAGCTGATCACTTCGGTCGAGGTGCCAGGCCCGCCGCCGGTGAGCAGGTAGATCTCGTCGAACACCTTGAAGGCCAGGATCATGCGAAACACGAAAGTCACGGCGATGGTGGGCAGCATCAGCGGTAGGGTGATGTGGCGCAGCTGTTGCCAGCGCGAGGCACCGTCGATCTTGGCGGCCTCGAAGATATCATCCGGCAGGCTTTCGAGCCCGGCCAGCAGCAGCAGGAAACAGAACGGCGTCCAGTGCCAGACATCGACGACGATCACCGACAGCAGCGCCAGATCGGGGTTGCCCAGCCAGTCCTGCGGCGCCAGGCCGAGCCAGAGCAGCAGGCTGTTCAGCACCCCGAAATCATAGGAATACATCAGCTTCCAGATCGCGCCGATGATGATGCCGGGCACCAGGATCGGCAGGATGAAAACCGTCCGGTAGAACACGCGCCCGCGCACCACCCGCGTGGTCAGAAGCGCCAGAATGAAACCGATCAGCATCTGAAGCGCCACCGCCACCACGGCAAAGATCAGCGTGTTCAGCGCGCCGGCGCGCAGCAGGTTGTCCTGCGGCAGCCTGGCGTAATTGGCCAGCCCGACCCAGTCCCAGACGGCTTCGCGGTTGATCCATTCCACATCGTGGAAGCTCAGCGCCAGCAGTTTGATCAGCGGCAAGATGGTGAGCAGCGCAAACAGGACAAGCGCAGGCCAGAGCGTCGCGTGACGCCAGAAGGTATCGGTTTTCATCGGTGGGCTCCGTGAATTTCGGCGGCCGCGGGCAGTGCCGCGACCACCAGGGAGGTTACTGGAGCAGTTCAGGCGCGGGAATGTCGTAACCGGCGTCCTGCATGACCTTGGTGATCTCTTCGGCGGCGGTGTTCA